>JBDRWD010000042.1 GCA_039802205.1 candidate division WOR-3 bacterium | reverse complement strand
GAGGAGTACTCAGATAGACTTGACATTGCAATTCTAATTGTTATAATTTATTAGTAAGTAAATTCGTCTGTTGTATTTTTGTATTCAACTTCCTCTTTGCAGGTAATTTTATTTTTAATTGTAACGGCATTTTAGTACCTGGTGAGGAGGCTGGCTCTATTTTACCTGAATAATGTCAGGGGTGCTGATATTCAGAATTTAACCGGCATTCTTTTAGCTTCGTTACTATGTCTTAAGTATATTATAAATGGTAACGGATATTTCGGCGGGAACAAGCGGATATTGATTTGATATTGAGCGAGAATTCAGGTATTATTGATAGAATTAGGATAAAGGTTATAATCGGCAAAAGAGATTATTTGGTCTGGGACCCAGAGTAGTTATTCTCCCTTTTAAGGAGTAAGTTTTTTGGCTACTTCTTCTTTTATGCAGTCCCCTATCTCCGATGTGTTCAATATTCTGGAATTTTTTCCAGCAATATCTTTGGTCCGGTAGTTTGCTGCGATGACTCTCTCCACCGCTTCTTCAATAACCTGGGCTACCTGCGGGTAATTTAAAGAATATCTGAATAAGAGGGCGAGGGAAAGGATTATTCCACAGGGGTTGGCGATATTCCTGCCGGCGATATCGGGAGCACTGCCATGGACCGGTTCATACAGTCCAACGCTTCTGCCAAGGCTCGCTGAAGGTAACATACCAATAGAACCGGTGATCATTGCTGATTCATCACTAAGAATATCACCAAAGATATTATTTGTAAGTATGATATCAAACTGCTTCGGGTCCTTAATTATTTGCATTGCACAATTGTCAACATAAAGATGATTGAGTTCAACATCAGGATATTCTTTATGGACCTCATTTACGACCTTTCGCCACAAAATAGAGGATTCAAGGACATTCGCCTTGTCCACGGAGGTGACTTTTTTACGGCGCTTTTGTGCTAATTGAAAGGCAATATGAGCAATCCGTTCTATTTCATGTTGATAATACACTTCAGTGTTGTATCCCTTTTCACCGCGTGGTGTGGATTTTATCCCTCTTGGTTTACCGAAATAGATACCACTGGTCAATTCACGGACGATTATAAAATCAACGCCGTTTACAATTTCACTCTTTAAGGGTGAAATATTAAGAAGTGGCCTCAAGGTTTTCACCGGTCTCAGGTTTGCAAAGAGTTTGAGCGATTTTCTCAATAGGAGCAAACCCTGTTCTGGTCTTAAGTTATAGGATAGCGAATCCCACTTCCGACCACCAACCGCACCAAGAAGAACTGCATCGCATCTTTTGGCTTTTTTTATTGTCGTTTCAGTGATGGGCATACCGTATTTTTCAATGGCAGCACCGCCGATTAAATCAGTATCAATCTCAATGTTTATACCCGCATGTGATACAGCATCTATTATTTTTACTGCTTCTGCCATTATCTCAGGTCCAATTCCATCGCCAGGCAATAAAAGAATTCGATACAACCTCTTTTTCATTTATTTTTCTCCAATGTTTTTTAAAAGATAAGAGATGAGACCGCCCGAGTTTATTATCTGCTGGAGGAACGCTGGATATTGAGGTGTAGGATATCTTTTTTTTGTAATGCAATGCTCAATGAACCCTTTTTTCAGGTCAATAACAATTGTATCTCCTTCTTCAACTAAGTTATACAGTTCCGGCATTTCAAAGACCCATAACCCGATATTGAGAGCATTCCTGAAGAATATCCGGGCAAATGATTTTGCAATGACAACCGAAATACCACATCCCTTTATTGCCAACGGAGCATGTTCCCTTGATGAGCCACAGCCAAAATTCTCTCCCGCAACTATTATATCACCATTTTTCACGAAATTTGAGAAATGTGGTCTGATTGGCTCCATACAGTGTTGGGCAAGGATTTTGGGGTCAGATATGCTGAGATACCGTGCTGGGATAATCACATCGGTATCAATATCATTACCGAATTTCCAGACCTTTCCTTGAATTTTCATACTTCCTCCTTTTATTTCAAACCAATTTCCTCGGGTGGTCCAATCCAGCCCAGAACTGCCGAGGATGCTGCAATTGCGGGATTGGAAAGGTAAACTTCGCTCTCTGGATGGCCCATCCTGCCAATAAAATTTCGGTTGGTCGTTGATACAGCCCGTTCACCTTTAGCAAGGATACCAAGATGCCCACCAAGACAGGGACCACAGGTAGGAGGGCAGACAACCGCACCGGCATCAATAAAGATTTGAATCAGTCCCTCTGAGAGTGCCTTTTTGTATATCTGATAGGTTGCTGGGAAGATAAGCAATCTAACATTTTTATTTACCTTTTTCCCTTTCAATATTTTTGCTACAATCCTCAGGTCCTCAAACCAACCGTTGGTGCAGGAACCGACTACAACCTGGTCAACATAGATCCGATTAAGTTCATAAACACTCTGGACATTCTGGGGAGAATGGGGAAGGGCGACGAGCGGGTCGATTTTTGATACATCATATTCCAGTACTCTGCAGAAGTGTGCATCAGGGTCATTTTTATAGTATATTGGTGTCCTTCGGCATACTTTTTTCAGATATGTTCTGGTAATTTCATCGGCTGCAATGATACCATTCTTTGCCCCGGATTCAATGACCATATTACAGATTGTAAAACGTTCGGGCATAGAGAGGTTTTCAATGGTTTCACCGGAAAAGTCAATTGTCTTATAATGTGCACCATCAACACCGATATCGCCGATAATTTTTAAAATCAGGTCTTTCCCATAGACCCACCGCCTTTTTTTACCGTAAAATATTATGCGCATTGTTTCGGGAACCTTTAACCAGATTTCGCCGGTGAGCATAACCCCCGCAACATCAGTACTTCCCACCCCGGTTGCAAAGGCGCCGAGTGCACCATAGGTACAGGTATGGCTATCCGCGCCGATGATTAAAGTACCAGGTTTTATAAGTCCTTTTTCCGGTAAAAGGGCATGTTCAACTCCTCCATTACATCCTTCAAATAGATTTGTTATTCTGTATTTTTGAGCGAACTCCCTTATCAATCGGCAATTTTCTGCTGAATTGATATCTTTATTCGGGACATAGTGGTCAAGGACAAACACAATCTTATTCCGGTTAAATATTTTTTTTGCTTTTGCCGCATAGAATTCTTTGATTGTTAGGGGCGCGGTAATATCATTCGCCAGAACCAGATCCACCTTTGCCATCACGAATTCCCCTGGTGATACTTTTTTTCTTCGGCTATGTGCGGCAATTATCTTTTCGGTGATGGTCATGCCCATCGTCCCTCCATTTATTTTCCTTTTTAAATGCAATTTTATTTAAGGCATCAACATAAGCCTTGGCACTAGCAACTACGATATCGGTATGCGCGCCACGGCCGGTTACGGTCATCCCGTGTGCCTTTAGATAAACCGTTACTTCACCCATGGCATCGGTCTCTGGGGTCAATGATTGGACTGAGAATTTTATGAGGTTGGTTTTAATCTTGGTGATGGATGCAATCGTTCTATAAACAGCATCGACTGGTCCATTACCCGAACAGGATTTTTTTATTAATTTATTATCAATCTTCATCTCAACAGTTGCGGTTGGTACTACATTCGTTCCGCAGGAGATATTGACACTATGCAATCTATATTTGCGGGGGATATTAAAGACTTCGTCGAGGACGATTGCTTCCAGATCTTCATCATACACAATCTTTTTCTTATCCGCAAGATTCTTAAACGCAACGAAGGTCTTTTCAAATTCTTCGGTTGGCAGTTCATAACCAAGTACTTTTAATCGTTCTTTCAATGCATGCCTACCTGAATGTTTGCCAAGAACGAAGATGCTCGTTGGAAATCCCACTTTCTTCGGGGTCATGATTTCATAAGTCCTGCGATCCTTTAGAACACCATCCTGGTGGATTCCTGCCTCATGGGCAAATGCATTATCACCGACGATTGCCTTATTAGGCTGAACAGGAATTCCTGTTATGTGTCTGATGAGACGACTTGTTGGATAAAGAAATTTTGTTTCTACATTACATTGAATTCTGTAAAAATCTTTTCTTGTTTTAATATTCATGGCGACCTCCTCAAGCGACGCGTTGCCTGCCCTTTCGCCGATTCCATTAATAGTACACTCAACTTGACGGGCACCACTTTTAATTGCGGCAAGAGAATTGGCAACTGCCATGCCGAGATCATTGTGACAATGGACACTGATGACAACATTTTCAATATTTTCTACATTCGACTTTAGATACGAGATGAGGCGCGCAAATTCCTCAGGAACGGCATATCCTACAGTATCGGGTATGTTTATAGTTGATGCCCCAGACTTGATTGCAACCGAATAAACCTCTTTTAAAAATTCCCATTCGCTCCTCGTTGCATCTTCGGCGGAGAATTCAATGTCATCAATATATTTGCGGGCGAATTCGATCGTCTTTCCTACAGTATCAATCACCTGTCGCCGGGACATCTTAAGTTTTTTCTCAAGGTGTATATCGGATGTGGCGATAAAGATGTGGAGGCGGGGGAAGCGTGCTTTTTCTAAAGCCTTGGCAGCACACCGAATATCAGTTTCATTCGCCCGTGCCAGAGCCGCAATCGTTACTGTTTTTAATTCCTGAGCAATCCTTTTCACCGCATTAAAATCGCCTTCGGACGCAATCGGAAATCCGGCTTCAATTATATCCACCCTCAATCTTTCAAGTTGTCTGGCAACCCTTAATTTTTCTGCTACATTCATGCTGAATCCTGGTGCCTGTTCACCATCGCGTAATGTGGTATCAAATATTAATATCCTCTCATTCATTACAATTACCTCCTTTTTATTAACCATTTGATTTTCTAAAAAAAAGACCCACCTTTTCTGGTGGGTCTTTCGTCTGCCTCTGAAGATACTCAGAGCCAGGAAAGACCCATGGATAAGATAAGGATTATGACCACCAAGCTCGAATTCAGTATCAAACCTTCATTTTCGCTTGTACTGATGGCGGATACCTGGTTTTTGTAATTAATGACTTTCCTGGGGTTGTTTTCCTCAAACAGGGTGCTGTAATCCGGGAAGCTAAAGCCCTTCATCCCAACATAAACAGGTGCTGTGACCGGTATTCCTTCAGGAGTGAAGCGGTCTTCCATATCATCATATTGCTTGCTTTCTTGGTTATTCATTATTGCACCTCCTTTTTTAAAATAAAAAAGCCCACCGGGTTGGTGGGCCTTATTGGTCATTAAAAATTGCTCAGACCGCCATAAGGCCCAACCTCCTTAAGGCTATAAGAATAACCAAAACGATTTTGCAGATGGCAATCTCAATAAAGTATTTTTGCATGGAACAATTATATTCAAAATCTTTTCGATGTCAAGAATCATTTTTAATTACTTTAGCACTGAACTTGACTTTTAGGGATTGTTGGATATTATTATCTGGTATGATTGCAGCAGTTGTTGGGCTCCAGTGGGGTGACGAAGGAAAAGGTAAGGTCGTTGATTATCTGGCAAAAGAATTTGATATCAATATTAGATTCCAGGGTGGACCGAATGCGGGGCATACGGTATGGCGTGATAATAATAAATATGTTTTTCACCAGATTCCAAGCGGGGTTTTGAACAAAAATGTAACCGGATTTATCGGTGCCGGGTGTGTTTTTGATCCCGCAATTTTTTTTGAAGAATTAAGCGAAATTAAAAAATTTGATCCAGGAATTGAAACAAGAATAAAGATATCCCGGTTTTGTCACTTGATATTTCCGTATCATATTATGCTCGATAAAATAAAAGAGGAGACCACCCATGGTATCGGTACTACCAAAAAAGGAATCGGCATGGCATATGAAGATAAATATGCCCGTATCGGCATCCGCCTTGGAGATCTCTATAACCCGGAAACGCTGGAAAAAAAACTGCGGGTAAATATCTCGCGCAAAAATTTAATATTAATGGAAATATTCCATGCCGAACCGCTCTCGGATAATGAGATAATTGAAAAATGTTTTGAATATGCCTACAAGCTCAAACCATTTGTGGTGAATGACCTTGAGTTTTTAAACCAGGCGGTCCTTGAGAATAAGAAAATTCTTTTCGAAGGTGCCCAGGGAGCACTTCTCGATGTAAATTTTGGTACCTATCCCTTTGTTACTTCTTCTCATACCATCACCGGTGGACTATTCGTTGGGGTTGCCGGTGCACCTATGCGTATTGACCGTGTAATTGGTGTGGCAAAGGCATACACAACACGGGTGGGAATGGGTCCGTTTCCTACCGAAGACAAAAGCGAGTTTGGCGAGAACTTGAGAAGATTCGGCAATGAATATGGTGCCACCACTGGTCGACCACGGCGCTGTGGTGCTTTTGATACATTGGTTGTTAGATATGCCGCACGCCTGACGAATGCTCAGGAATTATTTTTGACCAAACTTGATGTGCTGTCGTATTTTGAAACCTTAAAGATTGCAGTAGGTTATGCTAATGCCCGGGAATTCGATCCTTTTTATGCCGAGGAATTGGAACCGGTTTATGAAGAGATTCCCGGGTTTAAAAAAGATATTTCTCATGTTAAATCATTTGATGAATTGCCTGCGGAGGCAAAGGAGTATATAAAACTCATTGAGCATTACACCGGTTTAAAAGTTTCGTATATTTCAGTCGGTGCGGGAAATGATGCGGTAATAAAAAGGATTTAATCCCACCCCCTGATTTAACCTTTAATCAATTCTATTGTCTAAAAAGTGGAAACACAAAAAGGAGGTGATGAATATGAAGAGCACCCTCAAACTTTGGGAGCCATTTCAGGATTTGGTAAGGTTAGAGGATGAGTTTGATCGCTGGTATGATTCACTGGTCAGAAGATTCTTTAACCCCGAAATGCGCACCTGGATGCCGGCAATCGATATTGCCGAGAACGACGGCAATATTGAGGTGCGGGCAGAGATTCCGGGTGTCAACAAGGAAGACCTGAAAGTGACAGTGGAAGGCGATGTTCTCTCCATCTCCGGTGAGCGGAAGAAGGAATCCGAGACCAAGGATAAGAAATACCATCGGATTGAACGGTACTACGGAAAGTTCTGCCGCACCATCAATCTACCGTACGCGGTGGAAGCGGAGAAGGTTAAGGCGACCTACAAAGATGGAGTATTGACCATAACCTTACCAAAGCCTGAAACGGCCAAAACGAAAGAGATTGAAGTCGAAGTTAAGTAAAAAATCCGGGGCGGCGATTGCCGCCCCTTTTTATTAAACGATTGAATAATTTTTACCGCATGTTCAATATTTTGTGCGGTAAGATCCATTAATCTTAGATGATTTTGACTTAAAAATCACTGAGTCCTCTCCATATTTTTTATGTCTTGTGAGAGAACGATGAAACTCCTGGGCAAGATTTGTAAGGGTAATCAATAATTTAGCGATTTTCCCTCGGCTGGTAACCGGTAAAATGGTAGGCGCAGGCTTTAGCCTGCGGATAAATCTTAGAAAAAATCATTGTTGACACTCGCGCTACTGTCAATATAATTTAACGCGTGAAGAATAATGTTCTTAGAGCCTATATTAGGAGATATGGGTAACCTTTTAATTTTTAATGTTACTCCTGCGCACTGTAGATGCCGTGGAATCCTTAAAAAGTTACACCTAATAGCTAATGCCCGCTCGATTATCCGAATTTCTATACCTTTTATTAACGGAGTATATTTTTGAAAATCAATAGCCGGCTGAGAAAAAAGTTTGTTTGTCTAAAATAGCAGTGATGGAACCACAACTGATCAAAGAGGCATTAGAAAGAACCTGGAAGCCTTTCTTTAGTCGATTTGGTTCTTTCACTCCTATCCAGGAATTGACCATACCACATATTCTAAGGGGAGAGAATGTGGTGGTGATCTCACCTGCGGCGAGTGGTAAGACCGAGGCCGTGATTGCACCGATTGTGGAGAATCTTCTGAAAAAAGAAGTCAGGGGCATGAAGGTTTTATATATCACACCCACCCGTGCCTTGGTCAATGATCTGTTTCGTCGCCTTGAAGAGCCCATTAATTCATTGAATCTCACGCTGGGTCGGAAGACCGGTGACCATCCGGTAATCGGAAAAAAGGATTTTCCCAATATTCTTTTAACTACTCCGGAGTCATTTGATTCACTCCTTGCTCGCGCGCCCAAAATCTTTCTCAACCTCTTTGCGGTCATTCTTGATGAGATCCATCTTCTTGACAACACCCCAAGGGGTGATCAGTTGAGGGTACTATTGATCCGATTGCGTAAAATACTGGAGAAATTTAATATTACCCCACAATATAGTGCATTATCCGCAACGATTGATGATTTAGATATTGGTAAAAGATATTTTGATTCTCCTCAAGTCTGTTTTCTTCGTGCACCTCGGGAGATTGAGTATCTGTTGATTCCAGCACGGAATTGGGTAAGAGAGATCTTTAAAATTGTGCAGATAAGACAGCTTAAAAAAATTCTAATTTTCTTCAATGCCCGGAGTTTAGCAGAGGGTTTTTCTCAGAAATTCCGGATACCACCATTTGAGGATCGGGTCTTTGTCCACCACGCGAGTCTGCCGCGCAGCCAACGGGAAGAGATAGAGAGATTCATGAATGAATCGGACCGGGCAATACTCCTGGCGACCTCCACCTTAGAGTTGGGGATTGATATAGGTGATCTCGATGCGATAATTCTTTATCGCCCTCCCCATAGTATCTCCTCACTTCTTCAAAGAATTGGTCGAGGAAATCGTCGGACCGACAAACTCTTTGCACTTGGTATTTATACAAATAATTGGGAAAAAATCCTTTTTGAGACATTCTTTGATTGTGCGCGCCGGGGCGAACTCTATGAAAAAAGATATCAACCATCTCTTTCAATCATTCCACAGCAGATTTATTCTTATCTTTATCAACGACGGCGGATCGGGACGACATTAAAAAGTCTTATTGAGTTATTTCGTCCGCTTTATGGTGAAACAGTGGTGAGGGAGGTCTTCAAACAATTAGTGAATGAAGGGAATATAAAAGAGTTTCGAACCGGGATTTACTTTCTCAGTGAACGACTTGAGAACAAGATAGCCTATGGTAAGATTCACTCCAACATTGCGGAAAAATCGTTCGGCGAATATGAGGTTTTGGATACCAGCACCGGGACACCGGTGGGACGAATCTATTATTTACGGGAAAAGTTTATCTTGGGAGGTAGATACTGGGAAAAGGTTGAGGTTAAAGAAAAAGAACGCCGGGTTTTTGCCCGTTGTATCGAGGATGGACCCGAATTTTCAAAGATATTTGAAGGAAAGGGCGCGGGTAATTATAATTATTTACTTTCCGTCCTGCTAAAACAAAGATTCTTCCCAGCATTGAAACCCGAAGAATTTCCTTTTTGCTACGAGGGCAAAAACACCTATATTCTTCATTTCTTCGGCTCCCTTTATGGTTTCTTGGTCGCAGCATCTTTAACCAAAGAAGGCTTTGAAGTTTGGGATATTGAGGGGAAGGTTCTCACTCTATCAAATTTTCAAGTTACCGAAGGTAAATTTCCGATCCCAGCAATTTCTTCAATAAAAAAGGTCATTGCGGAAAACATTGTGCAGCTTGAGGATGCACTGGGCAGTGGAGCGTTCTTTTATGACCTGCCTTCCGAATTGCAGGTGGAAGACCATTTTTTAGATCTTGATATTATCGGCTTTCAGGAATTTCTTGCTGGGATAGAGCTCGTAGAAGTTTCTGCTAACGATTTCCGAAGGATATTGGAGTTTATCAGTCAGAAGTAATAAATCCATGCCTGAACCTCTGAGCCCTCTCCATATTTTTATGAAGGAATGATAAAAATCATGGACAAGATTTGTAAGGTAATCAATGATTTAGCACTTTTGTAGAGCAACAATTTAGCGATTTTCTCTCGGCTGGTAACCGGTAAAATGGTAGACGCAGGCTTTAGCCTGAGGATAAATGTTTTTAAAACCCAAAGTATTTCGCACCCTGAAGGGTGCGGCTACCTCTAATAATCCAGCGGCATAAGAATAATTTGAGAAAAAATGGAGAGGACTCAGCCTAAGCCTTGCTTGACAAATCTAAAAATATTTATATAATGTTCTATAATGTGTGGGATTGTTGGATATATTGGTCCCCGGGATATTACGAGTGTTCTTTTAAATGGATTGTGGAGGCTTGAATATCGGGGATATGATTCCAGTGGTATTGCGGTGATAAATAATGAAGAGTTGTTAATTCGCAAGGTTCCTGGAAAATTGAGTGAACTCCAGGAATTACTTAAAAGGGCACCGGTGAGTGGAAACATCGGTATCGGCCATACCCGTTGGGCAACCCATGGGAGCCCTCATGAAGAGAATACCCATCCTCTCGTTGATTGTAACGAAGAACTTGCCTTGGTGGTTAATGGAATAATAGAAAATTATCACCTATTAAAAGAAGAACTGGAGAAAAGGGGACATCTATTCCGCTCCTATACCGATTCGGAAGTGATCGTTCATCTAATTGAGGAAAATTTGAAAGCCACCTTGTTTGATGCAGTCTTGCAGGTTGTTTCAAAGCTTAAGGGGAATTTTGCTTTTGCGGTGATTTACACCCGAGAACCGGAATGTATCGTCTGTGCCCGGCATGATGCTCCATTGGTTTTAAGTATCAACAAAGATGAAGCTGCCCTGGCGAGCGATGTTTCTGGTGTGATTACGATATTTGACAAAATAATTGACATGCCCAATGATACAGTAGCAATGATTGCACCCCAGAAGTACATGATAAAAAGCTTTAAGGGCGAAGAGGTAGCGATCCAGCCCCGGAAGGTAACCATCCGAATTACGGATATTGAAAAAGGCAATTATCCCCATTTCATGCTTAAAGAAATCTTTGAACAACCCCAGGTTCTCTCCCGGATTGTTCAGGAACGGATAATCGGAGATATGATAAGCCTGGGTGCAGAGGTCAATTTTACTGAAAAAGACTTTTTAAAGGTCTCACGAATCTATATCCAGGCCTGTGGAACATCCTGGCATGCCGGGGTGGTGGGTAAATACTTGATTGAGCGGTTTGCCCGGGTCAGCACGGAAGTTGATATTTCGAGTGAATTTCGTTACCGGGATACTGTCCTTGACGGTAATACCATGGTGATGGCGATCAGTCAATCCGGTGAGACGGCGGATACCATCGCGGGTCTAAGAGAAGCAAAGGCGAGATTTTTGAAGGTGCTTTCTTTGGTGAATGTGCCTCATTCAAGTATTTACCGGGAGTCGGATGGTAATATTCCAATCATGGCCGGTCCCGAGATCGGTGTCGCTTCCACCAAGGCCTACACCGCAGAAATATTAAATCTCTACCTGTTCAGTCTTTATCTGGGTAGATTAAGGGGGTTTTTGAAAGATGAAGATGTCCGTTTCCATCTGGAGGAGATAAAAAAGATACCACGGCAGGTTGAAGAGATATTAGAAAAGCAGGATGAGATTAGAAAGATTGCTTTGAATTATTATAATGCCCGGGATTTTTTATTTCTGGGTCGGGGGATAAACTATCCGACCGCCCTGGAGGGAGCTCTGAAATTAAAAGAAATATCTTATATACACGCCACGGGTTATGCTGCTGGAGAGATGAAACATGGTCCGATTGCCTTGATTGATGAAAATATGCCGGTAGTGTGTATCAATCCGCAATCCAGTGTCTATGAGAAGATGTACAGCAATATTGAAGAGGTGGTTGCCCGTCGGGGACAAGTAATTAGCGTGGTCACCGAAGGGGATCAGCCAACAAGTGCCATAAGCAAACATGTCATTGAAATTCCACCCTGCATCGAATTTATCTCGCCCATCCTGGCAGTAATTCCTTTACAGCTACTTGCCTATTTCATTGCTACTTTCAAAGGGCTTGATGTGGATCGGCCGCGAAATCTTGCCAAGAGTGTCACCGTTGAATAATCCCTGCAGGCTGGATCAGCTTATCAAGATTCAAAACCGCATTAGCAAGAAAATGTTAATCTGCCGGTGTCCACAGCCGGAATTGATTGCGGGCATAGATGTGGCTAATAAAGAGCAGATATTGATTGCTGGAATAGTGATTCTCACTTATCCACAATTGGAGTTAATAGAGACCACATGGGCGGCAGATAAGGCACCCTTGCCTTATATTCCAAATTTTTTGGCATTCCGTGAAATGCCAGTGATTTTAAAAGCCTATCACAAATTAAAACACAGACCCGATCTTATATTTATTGATGGGCAAGGGATTGCCCATCCCCGAAGGTGTGGTATCGCAACCCATCTTGGCGTAATCCTCGATAAGCCGGTAATTGGGTGTGCCAAATCCCATTTGTTTGGTGAATTTGTTATGCCTGGTAGAAAAAGAGGGGATTGGAAATTTCTCTTGGATGATGGACAGATAATCGGTGTTGTTTTACGCACCCGGGATGGGGTAAGACCAGTTTTTGTCTCACCAGGACACCGGGTTGATTTCCTGGATTGTATAAATTATGTCCTTAATACCTCCCGTTTCCGTATTCCTGAGCCCACAAGGCTTGCCCATATTTTCGCCGAGAAGATAAAAGGAGTACCCTATGTACAAAAAATTAAATCTTCTTTATCATTTTAAAGACAAAGGAGATTTGTATGTCTGAGGTACGAAGAGATATTGTCACGGATACTTGGGTAATAATTGATACCGATAACGATGAAATACCTAATGTTTCAGCCGATGTCTCCACCACCGATGGCCCCTGTCCGTTTTGTGAAGGTAATGAAGGTAGTACTCCAAAAGAGATTTATGCCATACGGGATGGCACCCCTCCAAATTCTCCAGGCTGGAGAGTCCGGGTCGTGCCGAATAAGAATCCCATTTTGAAGGTGGAGGGTGCACTCGAAAAATTTGGGGTGGGGGTTTACGATATGGTGACCGGTACCGGTGCGAACGAAGTGATCATTGAGTCTCCCCGCCATGTCACCAATATTGCAGATCTCGAACCGGAACAGATTGCCCTGGTTCTTGATACATATCGTTTTCGGATTGAGGATCTACATAAGGATCAAAGGATAAGGTATGTTTTGATTTTTAAAAATTACGGACGGCTGGCTGGAGCTTCGACGATCAGCCATGTACATTCCGATCTGATCGCCTTACCTGCTACTCCTAATCGGGTTAAACAAAAGTTGAATGGAGCATACGAATACTACCGTTATAAGGAACGGTGTCTATTTTGTGATATCATCTTCCAAGAAATAGAGATGGGGGAGAGGCTTATTTTACAAACGGAAAAATTCGTCGTCTTTGCCCCTTATGCCTCCCGGTTTCCAGGCGAGGTGATGGTGATACCGAAAAGACACACCTTTTCCTATAAACTCATTGATAAATCGGAACTGTCGGACCTCGCCTACGTCTTGAAAAAGATCTTCTCTGCGATTGGCAGGGGTTTCAATAATCCTCCGTATAATCTGATTCTCACGGATAGCCCCAACCTTTTACCTCGTCCTGATTACTGGAAGACGATTGAACAGGATTTTCATTGGCATATGGAGATAATACCGAGGATTTTCCGCACCACCGGTTTTGAACTGGGGACCGGATTTTATATAAATCGCTACAGCCCGGAGAAGTCTGCAAAACTCATCAGGATGCACCTATGATCAAAGGCATTGTTTTTGATCTGGATAATACCCTTGTTGACTTTATGGCGATGAAGGAAGCAGCAGTAGAATCAGCCGTAAGTGCCATGATTGATGCCGGGTTAAAAATGGACAAAAATACTGCAAAACAAAAGATCTTTGAGATTTATAAAGAAGTGGGGATTGAAGACCAGACCGTGTTTGATAAATTCCTTATGCGGGAATTCGGTTACATTGAACCCAGAATCCATGCAGCAGGCATCGTTGGATACCGCCGGGCAAGGGAGGCGACATTGGTCTTATATCCCCATGTCTATATCACTTTGATTGAATTGATAAAACGGGGTATGAGGTTGGCGGTTGTAACCGATGCCCCGAAACTTCAGGCCTGGTTGAGACTGTGCCAATTGAACCTTCACCACCTTTTTGATGTAGTGGTGACATTTGAAGATACCTATAAACGAAAACCAGATCCCGCACCTTTCCGGATAACCTTAGAGCGTTTGAATATAAAACCGGAGGAAGCGATAATGGTGGGGGATTGGGCGGAGCGGGATATCGTGGGGGCAAAGGTCTTGGGCATGAAAACAGTTTTTGCCCGCTATGGCGATACATTCGGTACCAAAAATTCCGGTGCCGACTATGAAATTGATGATATTATCCAACTGCTGGATATTGTGGATAATCTGCTCAAAGAAAACCCGACTTAATAATGGATTTATTGTTCTTTGCCAGCTGGTTGATCGCTGAATCGCCTGCTTTATACCGAAGATTGCCAGAACAAGAATACATTGTTTATGAAACTAAGGAAAATGAGAAATATGGCACTATTGAAATTACTTCACGGAAAGATAGTGTGGGATACTGGGTAGTTTATAAGTCCGACCGCATAATTGAAGCGGTGCTTGATACTTTTAATTTCCAGACGCTTTATTTGAATAAAATAATAAAAGGGAGATGGGAGTTAAGTGTTAAAAAAAATCACCGGATTGAAGTTAACTACCGAGGACGGAAAAATTATTACTACGAATCCGAACCTGTCTATGACCGTCATACCCTTGATTTTGTTCTGCGGGGATTTGAGTATCATCAGGGTTTCAAAAAGCGGATAAGAGTGAATGTTCCAGAATTTATGATTATCAATGCCGATATCGAAGTGATTGGTGAAGAACATATCACGACATCTCAAGGTGAGTTCGTGTGTTGGAAAATTCTTTTGACCCCGCGCGTGGTATTTACTCGAAAAAACTTTTACTTCTATGTAGAAAAATCTTATCCATATCGTTTTGTTAAATACATGGATGCCACGGGCAAAAACTATATTACTCTGAAGGTATACCAGTATGGCGGATAGTGCTCTAATTAGTTGGGTGGCCGGATTTCCGAGGCGGTTTAACTTCTTTCCCTTTTTTAAATAGATCTTTAAATTTGTTTTTTAGTTGTTTAATCTTGAGCAGATCTTCTTCCCGCTGGTCATTCACATTATTCGAGTCGGTATCAATAAAGTGGTCATCGTGAGCAGTATTAAGTTCTTTGTTCTGTTTCTCAATTTTCTGGATTGTTGATCCTTGGGGTTCTTCCCCAGCACTTTTCATTTTCATCGTTGCTTCCGGATGGGTTTTATCTCCCCTCGGCACCGGCTGGATTGCCCAGGTAAGGGTAAAGAAGAAGGCGAGAATTAAAGAAATCTTTTTCATATTGCCTCCTTAAATCATAACCAAAAATTCTTTGGTGTCAAGTTTACCATGGCGATAAATGGACATAGATTCTTCTTCTTTCATTTGGTTCAAGTCTTATTCTTCTTTTGATGGTCTGATAACCCCATTTTTTTATTTCTACGAGATATTCACCGGGACTGAGGACGATTGTCCGGGGAGTGCGGCCGATATATTTTTTTATCCCTGACTCCACTTCGGTGATGTAGATTTTACACCGTGGGGGCATAGAGAGGATCCGGAGCTTGGCGGGTTCGGGTTCTTCAATCACTAACTCAATTTCTTTTTTGATGGCTTCGCTATCAGCCAGAGATGGTAGTCTCTCCTTAGCAGCCAGAACAATTATTTTTTCTATCCCTTCCGGACCAGTTATCTGGTAGTCATAATCCGCCTCCGGCGGAGGCAGTTCGTAAATCTTTCCCTTCTGTACTTGACCGCTTTCCCCCGGCAGGGGGAAGAGGAGATTTTCCCTTCCCCCTGCATCAATATTATAAACCGCCACATAACAGTCATCATCGGTCTGGAAGTAGATTTTTAATCTTTCTCCAGGAGCAAAACTATAATCATCCCGGTCAAGCCAAACCGTTACATTTATCTCATTGGTGGTATCAGAGAAAATGCTTCCTAATATGAAAAATGCAAGGATTGCGGAAAACATGGTTATCTCCGAATCTTTTCTACTTTATTTTTTCGCTCATTCCTTTTTTCTTTATCCGGATTAAAGGGCGGGAGATTACGAATCGGTCTGTGAGTATCTTCTGGCCTGTGGTAATCTTCGTATTCTGGAGAGAAACTGGGGGGTGGAGACTTTCTGAAAATCTTGGGCTGGTCAGTTTCGGATTCCGGTTGATAAGGGGATACCTCGTTTCTTTTGCGGATGATTCGTTCGGGAGAATTTTTATCGCTCCGCCCCTCAGGTTCAAAATCTTTTTGCATTCTAATTTTTCGGTATTCTTCGTTCTTTTGTGCGATCTCGGTTCTTACCTTAGTTTCGTATGCCTTTCTCATGCGTTCCAGATTCCCGGACTTATACTCTTTTTCAATCCGGGCATAGAGTTGGGGGTCTTTTTCCTTTGTCAAACGCAGGATTTCTTTTTCTTTGTAAGGTAGTTCGATTGTGCGCGGTGGTTTTTCTGGAAGATCAACCCCGTAGGCTTTTGCCCGAGCGCGGAATTCAGCATAACCATAGGGTAATTTATACCTCACCCAGCGTCCGTATCTTGGCCGCCACCACCAGTGACCGTCTTCGTACCAGACGATATAAAACCCGGCACAGAAGAAATGCCAATCAAAGTGGTGGCACCAATGACAACGCCACCAATACCAATCCCACCACCACGGATGATACCAGACATAGTAGACGCAGTAGTAACCATGGGGATAATAGACCCAGTAACCGTCACACCAGTATGGATCAGGACCCCAATATTCATCACACCAGTAGGCTTCATCCTCATCATAATCACAATAGATGAAGTTCACGCTAAAGGCAAAAAGGGGGATGGTGGCTAAGGTGAGTAAAATTAAGCGTTTCATTTTGACCTCCTTGTTATTTTTTTCTCACCAATTCCGGGTTACCGGGATCGATCTGGTATGCCCAATCAAATATTACATACCCAGACCTTATTGCGGTAACCCTTATCTTTGCAAAATGGTTATCCCAGGTCCAGAGCACATAGGTATGACCCGTGATGGCTTCCACCATTCCAGTGGGTGACCAGCCATCCCTGGGTGCATACCCAATTTCATCAAAAGAAGATGTATAGCCCATATCTTGGATAAGACCTCCGGGCCGACGGATGAAGAAATAGTAAGTCCCAAGGTATTCATCATAGCCGAAATAGAAATCACAGTAGGGATGGTTATAAGGGACGACCGAGTAACTGCTGAAGTCCCAGCCCGCATACTCAGGGTATCTGGTATAATCAAACAATTTCTGATCGAACCCCTCAGGTCGGGGTGTGTCATAGACTGTTTCATAAGAGAGTTCGCTCTCGTTATTATGGATGTCAAAAGCCGAGATCGCATAAAAGTAAGTGACCCCGTTAATCAACCCCTCATCCAAAAAATAATCGAGATTGGTTTCGCCCACAAGATAATAAGGACCCTCGGGCGCCGGACCACGGTAGATTCGGTAGCCGGCGAGATCAGGTTCGGTATTATGGTACCAGGTCAAAAGCACTTCTCCGTCCCCGGTTGTTGAAGTTAACCCTCTGGGCACGGCTGGAGGTTCATGGTCTGACTCTTCATCACAGCAAGGGGAGAGGAGAAGCCCGGTAAGGACCAGGGCAAATTGAAAGATCTTTTTAGTATTTTTCATCGGACACCTCTACCTTTATTAATGGCAAATTTCGTGCCCGAAAAATCTTTTGAAATTTCTTATCTTTTTTGGGAAGACTGCACAAAATTTGTTCGTGGTGCACAAAAAAGAATAGGTGGACGACAGAATCCTGCTGATTGACAAAAGGCATATTTCATATATCCTTAATCGATGTGGTTGTATCTACTCCTGGTGGGTTTGGAACCTTCATCTATTTTGCCCTTGCCAGTGAAATGTCGGGCGCTTGATATCTGCGCTGGTGAATTATTTTTACTACAGGAAAATGGCCGGACAGTCGTTAAGGTGGAAGAGGGTAGAATCGTTGGGGAGATACCTGTAAGTGATGATAACACGCAGCCCGTGAGGGGGTTTAAATTAACACCTTTTGTGCTTTACTTAATACTTCGTGATGGTTTATACCGGCAATTTTTAATTTCTAATCTTAGAGGGAGAGTTTATCCCGGCGATATTATTGCTTTCACCTTGACGAGCAGTGAGGAGTTGGTTCTGGCTGAGCGCAGGAATAAAGCGATTATTTTTTTAGATTCGGACTTTAAAACCCGTCTGGTGAAGAAAAATTTACCAGTGTTGGACATTGATTATTTTGAACAGAAGATTTATCTTTTGACGCGCCGCGAGGTCATTGTGCTTGATGAATATGGAAATGAACTCGAAAAATTCCTTGTGCCCGCAAGGAGTCAAAGAATTATGGGAAGAGAAAAAATCTATCTTTTCACCCCAGGAGAGAGGATAATTTTTGTAAAGGGCAAAGCGTGGAAGACGATTGAACTTTGTCATTCCGTAATTGATTTAATATTGGATGACGAAAATCTCTATGCCTTGAACCAGTATGGTGATACTCTTTATATTTATCGGAAAGCTGATTTCTGATTTAGACACTGCCTTCTGGTTTGACTCTGTATACTACAATTACTCTCCAGTAGAAGTGGACAGTGAACTATCGTCCGAGAGGTTATTTACTCCGGTGGCGGCGGAAGGAGAAAGTAGTTATTCGAGCGCATTAAAAATCAGTGGTGTAAAAGAGTTTTCATTCAGTATTGATGAAGGATTCAACCAGGGTTTGAAGTTGTATGTAACCGGCGAGGTTGAAGGTGTTCAGGTGAAAGGGACACTTGCTGATAAAGGCGCGGATATTCCCACACGCCGCATATCGGAGATTGAGAAGATGCGGCTGGAAGCTTGGACAAAAAATTTTTACGGTGGGATTGGCGATTTGAATTTAATACTGCCCTTCGGTGTAGCTGATGAGATAAGCGGAATCCGTTTGGGTGTAGCCCAAAAAGAAAACAACATCAATTTTTCCTATGCCCTCAAACGGGGTCAATATCGCCGTGTAGAATTTACGGGTGAAGAATGTAAACAAGGACCTTATTTTCTCGGTGGTAGAGTGGTTTATGGTTCAGAGAAGGTGCATCTTTCGGATCAACTTCACCCAGCGAAGCTACTTGTGGTGAATATGGATTATGAGATTGATTATGAACAGGGAATATTAAATTTCACCAATAAAAATATCATCACTCGGAATAGCCATATCATCGTGGAATATCAGGAAGCAGTGGAGAATTATCCGAATATCTATCAGGAATTTGATGGTCAGTATCGGATTGGGGAATTGCAGTTTAATGGGCTTTTTCATCGGAGCCTTGATGATTATTCCAATCCTTTAGGATTTCGTTTAACTCCATCCGAGTTGGAAAGTTTGAAGATATGTGGCGATAGTGCCTGGGTCAGACATATCTACGCTGATACTTCAACCTCGGGCAACTACGATTTGGTAGATGGGCATTTTGTCTATGTCGGCGAAGGTGAAGGGAATTACCGGGTTTCTTTTTTCTATGTTGGAGAAAACAATGGAGAGTATGTATATGACGCGTCACTAAAAGGATTTGTTTATCGAGGTCCCGGAATGGGAAATTATACCCCGGAAAAATTTATCCCCTTGCCCCGAGATAATCAATTTTACGCCTTGGGATTGGACTATGCGTCAGCAATTTCACTCTCTTTTTATACCTCTCGAGTAGACCAGAACCGATTTTCATCCCGTGATGATGAAGACAATCAGCAATATGGTTATGAATTAAATTTATCAAAAAAATGGGGTATTTTTTCAGTGAGCAGCAGATATATTGATTATGCCCCGAAACTTTATCAACCAAAGGGTCGTCAGGTGGTAAATCATTATTATGAGTGGCAGAGTGTAGAAATTCTCCATGAATTATTCCAGGTGCAGACGGGGATTGCACTGGTCAAGGATTTGGCTTTAGAACTGGGTTATGGGGTTTTGAACCGTACTCACCAGAAAAGGTCGATTTATCTCAGACCTTTTTTTCTTTATGTTGGGTATGAAGAGATTGATACGTTAAATAAATATATGGCAGGCATGAGAGAGAAAACAGGTCGGTGGACGGTCTATTCCCAATATTTGTATCAAGAAGCAGAACATTTTACTGATTATGGGTTATACTATACCCTTTTTGGAGAAAAAACCATCGGCATTTCGGGAAGTTATGAACGGTGCCGTGCTACACGTGCCTTCCTCACCCGGATGGAATTGTTAACCCGGCCGCTTAATATGTCTTTAGGAGTGCGTGACTTCAATGATACAACTTTGCTTTTTGGGAATGTAAATATGAGTATGTATCTTAAGAATTTTCGTATCAACGGAGAAGTTGAACAATCCCAGCGCTATATCCAGAAAAAAGATGAGGTCTATATAAAAGTGGCTCCGGGCAAAGGGAATTATGTCTATGATCCGATAACTCGTACCTACATTCCCAAAGAAGGGGGGGACTACATCAAACAGATAATCTTGCTGCCTGAATTTCAGCGAGTGGTATCTCGTAAATGTAATCTGGAACCGGCATTCGCTACGGATATGTTTGATAGCCGGTTACGGCTATATTATACCGATGAGAAAAATTTTTATAATCGAGTTGAGGACCTCACCCTAAATTTCCAAAAAGATGATGAGCAACTGGAAATAAACTTGAAAGAAGATTTTGTAAGAGACGGACGCTATGCCCTGGAAATGGTTATTCTCCGTCAATACTTTTTTTCTATAAATCCAATGTATAAGAAACTCAATAATTATTTCGCCACTAATTATCAAAGCGAAGAGTGGGGTGAGTTTTTAAAGGCGAGACGTATTGATTACGAAACGGAGATTGATTTAGAAATTAGAGAAAGACCACAGATTAAGCCCTTTACCGGCTACAAATATAGCAAAGCCTTTTCCGATTTTTTCCCGGGTCTGATGGTGGTATCACAAACACCGAAATTGGGTTTGCTCATCGGATTGCCAATTAGGCGTCAAGGTCGTGTAGAGACAACAGTGGAGTTTTTGTATCGCCAATACAATATTGAAGATGTCCCCTATTTATTCAGTGTGAATGAACCACCAGGACCGACGAGTGTGGGTACTTTGAGCAGCACCATCGGTATCGGGAATAATACAATATTCAGTTTGGTCTATCGACTCCAGTACCATTTTGGAGCGGAAATAATTCACAATTTAAAACTGCAGGCGAAGATAAGGTTCTGATGGTGGAACGATATCGGGAATTCTATGAACGTGCCGGTGAGTTATATCCGGAAGATAAATTCACCTATTCCAGTTTGAGCGGAATAATGAGAAAAAAATGGGTAACCCGAAAAATCGCTCAACTCCCGCCCGGGAATCTCCTTGATTGTGGTTGTAATATCGGCCGGCTTGCGGCTGAGTGGAAGCGAGGCATGGTGATCGGCGTGGACATTGCATTCGCACTGCTAAAAAAGGGTAAGAATCTCTATCCCGATATCAATTTCATTCAGGGAGATTTGATGAATTTAAGATTTTTAAAACCCAATTCAATTGACAACGCCCTGGCGATTGAGGTGATTGAACATCTTCCTCGGGTGGACGATTTTTTGAAAGAACTAACGAAGGTCTTAAAAACCAACGGCACGGTATTGGTGACCACCCCTTCTTATTCCCGAAAGCGTCCAGTTTTTACCAAGATTGGAATCCTCAAAAGTTTTGGTATTAAGGAAGGTGTTGAAGGGGAATATTACCTACATACCGCCTACAAACCAGAAGAGTTGAAATCGTTATTGGAGAATGCCGGTTTTGAAGTGGTGGAATATGGGAGTTTTGAATTTGAAACCCGCGGTTGGGTTAAACCCTTTACCTTGCTCAACCGTTTTTACGAGGGTCTTGCGGAGCGATTTTTCCCCTGTTCCCGGCTCAATATCTTTTTTATGGGATTGGTTAATCGGATTGAACTTAACACCTTTTATATTTTGGATACAATTGGACTGAGTTGGTTTATAAAAAAATTTTTTAAAGAAGGCAGACGTGCATATGTTTTAGCCCGAAAACCGGAGTGAGATGAAACTGCAAGATTTTTTCTATCAGTTACCTGAAGATTTAATCGCCCAGTATCCTTTGGAAAACCGGGCTGCAGCAAGGTTATTGATTCTCAACCGAAACAGTGGCAAAATTATTCACCGCCATTTTTATGAAATAACCGAGTATCTATCAGCCGGAGATGTTTTGGTTCTGAATGATACAAAGGTTTTCAAAGCCCGGATTTTGGGTAAAAAAGAAACGGGTGCCCAACTGGAAATCTTAGTTATTACCTACCAAGACAATGAATGCCTCGCTCTCATCAATCCGGGGCGGCGTATCAAAGAAAATGTAAAAATTATCTTTCCCGCGGAAATATTTGCTCGGGTACGTGCCCGCAAACAAGGCAAATACTATCTGGAATTCAATAAACCAGTTGTTGGAGTCCTTGAAAAACTTGGACGGGTGCCGCTGCCTCACTATATCAGAAGAGAACCGGAAAAAATTGATGAAACCGAATATCAGACGGTTTATGCTCAGAAAGTTGGCTCAGTTGCTGCACCCACGGCTGGGCTCCACTTTACACCTGAACTCTTAGAGAAGATTAAAGAAAAAGGAGTGATAGTGACCACCATCACTCTCCATATTGGTCCGGGAACATTTAAACCGATACGTACTGAAAATGTTGAGGAACATCTCATGGATCCTGAGTATGTTGAGATTTCAGAAATAAGTGCGGAATTAATCAATGCGGGAAGACGGATTATCGGCGTCGGCACATCGGTGACCCGGGCGCTGGAATATGTTGCTTGTCAAAACAAGAATAACAGAAAGAGAGTCATTCCGTTCACAGGTGAGGTTGATTTATTTATTTATCCGGGATTTAAATTTAAAGTTATTGACTGTTTGGTTACAAATTTTCATCTTCCCTGTTCTACACCTTTACTTCTTGTCTGTGCCTTTGCGGGAAGAGATTTGATATTTAGGGCGTATCAGGAGGCGATCAATAACCGCTATCGCTTTTTATCTTACGGAGACGCGATGCTGATACTTTAAGAATTTAATCACCGGGCTGAGTACTCCTCACTTTTTCCTCCCCCTTTGATGGGGGAGGATTAAGGTGGGGGTGATAAAAATGGATTTGTCTCCGTCTTTCATCAAAATAAAATCTTACCCA
>JBDRWD010000041.1 GCA_039802205.1 candidate division WOR-3 bacterium | reverse complement strand
AAAGCCTTGCCCTACGAGAAGGGATCAATCAAAACCTTGTCCGAGACTGAAATTATGGGATGCCCGCACCTATTTGCCCATAGATTTTATTGTCACTAAATATCACATCTTATAAAAATAATATTGAACTTACAACCAAATGTAGTGCAAGGCTTCAACCTTGCGCTCACCCGATGGCACCTGAGCATGATAAATATAGTGCCGATAAAAATTTCTGGTAGCCGCAGGCTTCAGCCTGCGCATGGTCTTTTCCATAGGAATGAAATAATTGTAGGGCAAACCTTTAGGTTTGCACTTTAAATTGTCGAGCAAGCTCGACCACTGCAGAAAATTGTAGTGGTAGAGTTTACTCTGCAATAATCAATGTTGAATATTATTATCGCGACTGGGAAGTCACTCCTGAACCGATATTTCAGCCTTCTAAGATATTGTCAGAGCAATAAATTCTCATTTTATCATTTTGACAATTGTAAAAATGATAATTTTCGCTTTGTTCGATAGTTTTAGAATTCTAAAATAATGGAATGAATGGATGATAAAAAGACAACTCAGTCCTCTCCGCTTTTTCTCAAATTATTTTTATGCGCTTGATTATTAGATGCAGCCGCACAGGGTGTAAAATACCCTAAGATTTAAAAACATTTATCCGCAGGCTAAAGCCTGCGCCTACCATTTTACCGGTTACCACCCAAGAATTTCAGGTTGGCATTTTTTATTTATGCAAGGCTAAAGCCTTGCCCTACAAAAGTACCCAACGCTAAATCATTGATTATCCTTACAAATCCTGCCCATGAGTTTTATCGTCCCTTCATAAGATATAAAAAATATGGAAAGGACTCAGTGTATCCAGCAGAACAGCAGGTTGACACAAGATATTTTTTGGCTATTATTTGATCATGGAAGAGATATTAGGCGAACTTATAAATAAAAATGATAAAAGAATCCTCCTAATCATCATGGACGGACTCGGTGATCTTCCGGACCCGGAACTGACTGCCTTAGAAAAGGCAAAAACCCCTAATCTGGATAGATTGAGCCTAAAAAGCGGGCTCGGTTTGACAATTCCCGTTCTTCCTGGTATCACTCCTGGTAGCGGTCCAGCCCACCTGGCTTTATTCGGCTATGACCCGATAAAATATCAAATCGGTCGGGGAGTGCTGGAGGCTCTTGGTATCGGGCTGGAAATCGGAAAAAAAGACCTGGCAGTGCGGGCGAACTTTGCCACGATCAATAATGCCGGAATCATAATCGATAGGCGGGCAGGAAGAATTTCTACCGAAGAATGTCAAAAGATATGTGCCAAACTCCAGAATAAAATCAACGAGATCGCCGGGATTGAAGTAATAATAAGACCGGCGAAAGAGCACCGCTTTGTCGTGGTCTTTAAAAACAGCGACCTCTCAGATGCCCTCACCGATGCTGACCCCCAGAAGGACAATCTACCACCGGTCCCGGCTGAAGCAAAAGTACCGGAGGCAAAAAGAACTGCGGAGATTATAAATGAATTCATCAAAAGATGCCAGGAGATTTTAAAAGACGAACCCAAGGCAAATTATGTGCTGTTAAGGGGATTTGCCCGCTTACCGGCCTTGATACCGATGAACGAAAAATACGGCATCAAGAGTGCCGCAATTGCCAATTATCCCATGTACCGAGGTCTGGCGCGAATTGTCGGTATGGAAATTTTACCCACGGGCGAAACCTTAAGGGATGAGATTGAAACATTAAAAGCCGCTCATACCCAATACGACTTTTTCTATCTCCATTATAAGCCTACTGATAAAGCCGGGGAAGACGGGAATCAAGAGGCAAAGGTGCGTGCAATTGAGGAGTTTGATATGCTGATTCCGGAGATCTTAAATTGCAACTTTGATGTCTTATGTTTGACCAGTGACCATTCCACTCCGACGAAACTCCACGCACACTCCTGGCATCCTAATCCCCTGCTTCTTTATTCTCCCTACATCTTTGCAGATAATATGCGATTTACTGAACGCAATTGTCTGAGGGGTAGTCTGGGTATTATGCGGTCCATAGAATTGATGCCTCTCTTACTTGCTCATGCTTTAAAATTAAAAAAATTTGGAGCGTAAAATGAACAAAAAAGCATTAATATCCGTTGCTGACAAACAAGGGATTGTATCATTTGCCAAAAATCTTAAAGAACTCGGTTACGAGATAATTGCCACCGGCGGCACACAGAAACTGTTAATTGATAACGGGATTGACACAATCAAAATATCGGATTATACCGGCGGGACCGAAAGCGAAAGAGTAAAAACATTAGATCAGCGCATTGCTAAAGAGATTCTTGAGACAGGTGAAATCAACCTCGTCGTCTGCAATCTCTATCCGTTTTTCAAGCAGGAAGATAAAACTCTTGATGAGATGATTGAATACATCGACATTGGTGGGGTTACCCTGATTCGTGCTGCGGCAAAGAATTATAAAAAGGTAGGGGTGTTATTCGCACCAAGCCAGTATGAAGATCTGATCGCGGCAATAAAAGAAAATCGATTTGATGAAGGGTACCGTTTGAATCTGGCACGGATGGCATTTGATTATATTGCCTGGTATGATGCGGTCATTGCCAATTATTTCAATCCGGATTTCAGTCAACGCCATTTCTTCGCAAGTGGAGCAGAATTATTCATTCCTATGCGCTATGGCGAAAATCCCCATCAGAAAGCGGGGTTTTATTTAAATCCCTTGTTTAGAAAGCATTTTGAAGTCTTAGGCGGAAAGGAACTTTCATACAACAACCTCCTCGATGCCG
The DNA here is from genome assembly GCA_039802205.1 of candidate division WOR-3 bacterium. Lineage (NCBI taxonomy): Bacteria > Pseudomonadati > Caldifarciminota > Caldifarciminota bacterium. The sequence goes on along the minus strand of JBDRWD010000041.1, from coordinate 21,628 downwards.
AAATTGCATTTGGTGCTGCGATGGATTTTGTTGAGAATGCCTGTGCAATCATCAAACACCAAACGCCCTGCGGTGTAGCAATAGGTGATACCCTCCACGAGGCATATGAAAGGGCTTATATGGCAGATACTCTTTCGGCATTCGGGGGAATTGTTGGTTTGAATAAAAAGGTTGATGCTGCCACTGCGGAGGCTGTAAGCAAGACATTCTACGAGGTGATAATCGCTCCGGATTATGAACCATCAGCCTTGGAAATCTTGCGGTCAAAAAAGAATCTCCGCTTGATCAAGGCATCACCAGAACTTCTGCCCCAGGTTACTTTTAAATCAGTCTTCAATGGAATACTCGTCCAGGAAGCCGATAATAAGGACTTTACAGAATGGCAGGTGGTGACAAAAAGGGCACCGAGTAATTACGAAGCAGAAGCTTTAAAATTTGCTTGGAAAGTGGTAAAATGGGTGCGCTCAAATGCGATCGTCATCGCGAACCGGGGACGGACGGTCGGAATCGGAGGCGGGCAGACTTCGCGGGTAGGAGCGGTTGAAATTGCCGTAAGGAATGCAGGTCCCCAGGCAAACGGTGCGGTCCTGGCTTCAGACGCCTTTTTCCCATTCCGTGATGGGATCGATGCCGCAGCAAGAGGTAAAATCACCGCGATAATCCAACCCGGTGGTTCAAAAAGGGATGAGGAGGTCATCCAAGCGTGCAATGAACATGATATCGCAATGGTCTTCACTGGCTATCGCCACTTCCGCCATTAACTGATCAAGCTGCTGGTTTTTCAATCGCCTCCTAAAATTCGTCCCTTTTGCTCAATCGAGTTATCTCGCCAAGGTTTTGATAATTGAAAACACACCACCACCGAAATGATATTCTCCTAAGAAATGTCATCAAAAATTACACTATTGACCAATTTTCCCTGGTTGTATAACTCGAAGTCGATCTCCGTTATTTATCCAACCTCTTCAGACAATTCGTGCCAATTAAGAATTGAATTCAGCCCCAATAAAATAAAATCCCCCTCCATTGAGGGGGATTTTATCGCATCGGAGATTATTTCAACTGTTCTGGCTTAATGTAATCCCCGTATTTTTTCTGGTACTCCAGCAATCTTTTCCGCTGTTCCTCAAGGATATCAAATAAAATCTTCGGTGGGTCAATGACCTTGGTTTTATAGATATTTACAATCCGGTCAATCTTGGCGAGATGTTCAGGAATGCGGACAGTAAATTGCTTTGTGTAATCCTCAAACGAATAATCTTTATTGAGAACCTGTTTGAAGAGTCTTTTCAAATCTTCATATTCCGGAATCAAACCGGTAGGTGTCTTTAGCGCCTTAACATCATCATGAACCCTAAGCTCCATCCATTTATACCAGACCCGCTTATCGGTCTTTTCATTCAGGAATTTTCCATCCTTATCCTTCAAAAAGTAATTCACTCCAAAGATCTTTGGCACCTTCCTCAAACCATCAGCAAATCTTAAATTCGCTTCAATATATTTGCTTATTGGAATGGATAGAAAATCCAAATTAGACATCAGATTGAACTCCCGTACTCCTTCTTTCCCTAAGGTAGCAGCGGTGGTCTCGGATTCCAGAGATGCCCCTTTGGTGATGATACCATGGGCCCAATCAAACGCCTCTTCCACTGGTACCCAAGTATCCGAATCGCGACCACCGTAGACGATCGCTCCCACCTCCACACCCATCGGGTCATGTAGTGCTTCGAGATCCAAATTTTTAAACATTCTTAGCTCAATCGTGAAACGGGCATTCGGATGGGATACCGGAATCTCTTTACCATTCGCATCTTTTTTCCCTTTGTACCATTCTCCGGAATGGTTCTCGCCCCTTTCAGGAATCTCACCATCCTTACCAATCCAGTGGACATAACCTTCGGGTGTGACGAGCACATTGGAAAAGATGACCTCACCCGGGGTATGGAGTGCCTCCCATTGATACTTATCGTCTTTGGAGTTGACTCCCTGGATGATGCCAAACATTCCTTTTTCAACATTCACTGCTCGGACCACGCCGTCTATTTTTCGGAGATAGGCAATATCATCACCCACAATATTTTCACCTTCAAGCATCGCGGTTGAAGTCTTACCACAAAGTGACGGGAAGGCGCCTAAGAAGTAGGTCTTTCGATTATTGGGTCCGTTTATCCGCATCACCAGCATATGCTCAGTAAGCCAGCCCTCCTTGGAACCTCGATTTATTGCCAGCCGCATCGCAAGTTTTTTCAAGCCAATCGTATTACCACCATACTGGGTATTAGCGCTGTACACAATATCCTCTTCCAAATCAATATATATCCTTCTTTTGTCGAGATTTTTGCTAGTCTTCCGCTCATCAAGTTCGCCTTGGGAGTGCACAAATTTGAAAAACCGGGCGTTTCTACCCTGTTTTACGAATTCCTGATAACCTGGACGGTAAAGAATGATTTCGCTATGTGCCACGTAGCTGGAATCGGTTAATTGCACCGCTGGAATGGAGAAGATAGAATTGGTGGGACCGAGGCAGAAAAAGCAGATAAATGCCTCTTTGCCCTTCATGATGTCTTTCAGTATTTCGTGGATATCGGCTAAGGCCGTATCCCGGTCCTTGGTTTCAATCGCCTCATCGAGTATCTTCCCTTTAGGTAACAATATTCCAGTATTCTTTTTATCCCTGCCCTGGTCACCATAATTATCAAAATGGATGGTATGACCGGGGATGGCTAATTTTCGCTCTTCTCCGTTTTTGAGCGCGGTCTCTCTTATATATGCAAAATCCTCATCCGTATCCGTACACACAAAAACCCGATCCGGATTGCAAAGCTTAAGATATTTCGCCAGAAATTCGTGCAAGGCCGGATTATCAATCTTTTTCAGGCGCTCAAAACCTTCCTTGCCCACCTTTTCTTCCAAAAATTTCAGGTCATTATTTGCCATTTTTAAAACCTCCTATCTCTATTTTAGTAAGTCAGATTTTTAGCAAATCAAACAATTATATCCAAATTTAACCCCAATGCAAGGGTATAATGCAGTGAAGAAGCGATAAAAGATTGACTAAACTTTGATTATTGATGGAGTGCCTCATAGATGATCTGGGCAATTTTTTTACCAATTCCCGGGACCCGGGCAATATCATCGGCGGCAGCCTTTTTTATTTCCTCAACACTCCCAAAGTATCTCAATAAAGTAATTTTTCTTTTTTTACCGATGCCCGGGATATGATCAAGGGCTGAGGTGATAACTCCCTGGCTGCGTATTTTCCGATGATAGGTAATGGCAAATCTATGGGCTTCATCTCGGATTCTTTTTAACAACACGAGGCTTCGGGAAAGGGTAGGAATTGAAATGACCCTGCCATCAGGATAATACAACTGATCACTCCGTTTGGCGATGGCAAAGACCGGAATGGGTAGCTCGATCTCTTTTATAACATCCCGTGCGGCATTCTGCTGGGCTTTACCACCGTCGATCAACAATAAATCCGGGATTTTCTGGCTTGACTTTATATCATCAAGCCGCCGGGCAACGATCTCTTTTATCATCGCAAAATCATTCTGACCCTCTACTCTTTTTATCCGGTAGTGACGGTATAACTTTTTGCATGGTTTGCCATCCAGAAAAGCGACCGATGCTCCCACGGCAAATTTCTCTTTCAGGTTCGAAATGTCAAATGCCTCAATCCATCTCGGAGGTTTTTCTAATTGGAGGATATTCTGGAGTTCTATTATGGGTGTGGGTGTTCTTTTTGATATCACAACTCCGGCAAGTTCTGTCTCAGCATTCTTTTCCGCCCATTCGAGCAAGTTTTTTAATTCTGGTTGCGTCGGAATTACCAAGCGCACCGGTTTATTTTTTTCTTCAAACCATCGTTTCTGGATCTCCCAGTCACTCGGTTCTTTTGCTACGATTATCTCTTCGGGAAGGAAGGAGATATGGGTATAGATAAGACGGATGAATGCAGAAATGATATTCTCCTCAATTTCGTTTTTCGGAATGGTGAGATGGTATAGTTCTTTGGAAATCAAGCGATTTTCCCGGATACGGAAAAGACAAGCCATGCAATGGACACCACTCCGGGCAAATCCAATCACATCCCGGTTTACTCCATCGTTGGTCACAATCTGCTGGCGTTGGGTAATGCGTCGGAGCGCAAAGAGTTCATCTCTTAAAATCTTCGCAGCCTCAAAATTCTCCTTCCTTGCATGCTCCCACATCTGCTCTTCAATCGCCCGTGCGAGTTCATCAGACTCACCTTTGAGAAATTTTACCGCCTTTTGAACCAGAATTTGATACTCTTCCCGGGTTATCTTTCTCACACAAGGGGCACTACATCGACCGATATAGGCCGAAAGACAGGGTCGCGCCAAGGGTTTTGAAAAATCCTTATTACAGGAAGCGATTTTGAAAATCTTACAGAGGGCATCCCGAGTTTGACGCAATGCCTTGGCACTGGTATATGGACCGAAAATAAGCGAACCATCTGGTTTTAAATCCCGGGTAAAAAATATTCGGGGGTATTCTTCCTGGATTGTGATCTTCAAATATGGAAATTTCTTATCGTCCTTCAACCGGATGTTGTATTTTGGCTTATGGAGTTTGATTAAAGACTCCTCAAGGGTTAGCGCCTCGGTCTCGGAATTGGTGATAATTATATCTATATCGGAAGCGTTTTTAATTATTGATGTTATCCGCAGGTCTGGATTTTTCAAATAGGTGTTAAGGCGATTTTTGAGATTCCGCGCCTTGCCAATATACAGTGGCCTATTTTTTCCATCTTTAAAGATATAAACTCCTGGAGCTTCAGCGGTCTGCGCGATTTTTTCTGCAATCTTCTTTTCCACTGTTGCTTTTGCTACGAAGATAGGAAATATACTAACCGCTTACCACCATTATTTCATCAAATAATATCGCCGGAAGTGCCTTACCGGCTATAAAGGAAGGATGGAGGGTATTCTCTATTTCTACCACATTTTTCATCACATTGTAAATGTTTCCCGCAATCATCGCATTCTTTACCCGACCGATTATCTCACCCTTCTCTACATAGAAGCAAGGTTCGATGCCGATGGAAAAGTCCCCATTTGGTATGTTACCACTATGGGCACCGAGCACACCTCCAACAATTATCCCCCGGTCCATCAATCCAATCAACTCTTCCCAACTCTTTCTCCCCGGTTCAATGAAGAGATGAGCAAGTGTCGGCGCTGGTTTTAAAGCGGCGAATTCACCTCCCCACATAGCACCTTTATAACCATTGCCTGTAGATTCCACCCCCATCTTATCCGCATAAAACAGATCATAATAGAAATTTCTCAAGACGCCTTTTTCTACAATCATCAACTTTTTGGTCGGGACCCCTTCATCATCAAAACTGCGGGCAGTAGGATATTCCTCGTTTAATGGGTCGTCGTAAATCGTCAATTTCTCGCTGAAGATCTTCTCGCCCACTTTATTTACCAACGGTGATTTTTTGTAATAAATGTTGTTCCCGGCTGTGCCACTCTGCAGACGCCAGAGCAAGGCATAAAGCGTGGTGGGCAAGAACAAAACCTTCATCTTACCACTCTCAATCTTTGTCTCATTCAATCCTTTTTGATACATTGTAATGAGGTTATTTAGTTCGCTCTCAGGGACTGGGGCAAAACTTTTAGACCAAAAAAGGTAATGGAGGCCACCTGCCGTATTGGGGAATACCAGTGCCAGAGCAAAAACATATCCTGAGAAGTTCTCGGAGAGTTCGGTCCCTTGGCTATTTATAATCACAATTTTCTCAGTTCCGTAATTCACTCTTATATCAATTTTAGCATCGAGACTGGATTTTAATATCTCAACAACTCGTTGGCATTCATCGACGACCTGCTTGGTGGTGGTATCTTCTATTCGGGGGTCATAATTGTTAAGATTTTTGCTTTCCAGATTAGTAGGAAACCTTAGATTGGTCTTGGTCCCGGCTTTTAGTGAGTTTAAGGCACTCTCCAATAAAAGGGCGGGGTTGGTCAATGTCTTGGTATAGGCAAAACCAAGCATGTTATCCTTGACAATCCTTATTGAGTATCCGGATTGAATCGCCCCTTCCAGTCCATTCAATTTACCATCCTGAAAGACTACCTCATTCTGAACTGTCTGATAATGATAAAGTTCTACCTGTTCCACATTCTTTTTCAACTCCGCAACTATTTCCTTCATTAGACACCTCCGATCACGGCATTTTTCACCATTATGTGGGGAGCACCATAACAGGAACGGATATTCATCTGACCCTTTCCACACCCACCAACTTCACCAAGTTTGAGATCATTGCCAATCGCTTGAATATTATTCAGCGTCCCATAGAGATTACCGGAGATATTTATATCCCGGACCATATCAGTCAACTTACCATTTTTAACAATATATCCATACTGGGCAGCAAAGGTAAAATTCTCGCCGCTCGTTTGGCCGCCCATGGCATCACAGAGATAAAGTCCATCCCCCAGGATTGTCAATAATTCTTCAAATGATTTATCCGCAGGTTGGATAAAGATTGTTCCCATCCGGATGATTGGTGCATAGCGATAATCCTCAGCGACACAGTGACCATTGGGCGCCTCGTTGAAGGCGTGGGCGGTGCGCCGGGAGTGAAGTCGGCCTACCAAGATTCCGTTTTTCAATAATGGAACCGGTTTTGCTGCCACCCCTTCGTCATCATACTTGTAGTATCCTAACTGGCCAGGTAGCGTTGGATCATCGATAATATTCAAAATCTCGGCACCGAGTTTCGCTCCAAGTTTCATCTTTTCCCGCATCGTCGGATTGTTCTCAATCAGGTCGGCTTCGGAAAAATGTCCAAATGCCTCATGGGTAAAAACTCCGGCAAGGTGTGGATTGAGTATTACATTGTAGGCACCTGCCTTTACCGGCTGTGCCGATAATAATTTACTCGCAATCTCGGCTTTCTTCAGAAATTGCTCATCCCGATTTCTTAGATTGGCAAACCCATTGCTCCCCCCAATACCTACCCTTACAGTCTGGATGATTCTTCCATCGCTGCTGAGTATTGAACCGGAAATTCTGGTAGTCACCAGTTTTTCAATTATTTCCGTGCCTTCGGTGTTCACAAAACATTTCTCCCTTATCACCTCATTATAGCCGATTTCGGTATGGATGATCTTTGGAACCTTGTAAACAATCTCATTATAGTGTCGGGTCAATCCGATCTTCTCTTCCAGCGTTATCTTCTCCGGATCCTCATCCAGTTGAGGTATGAATTTATCCTTGATAATCGGAACCGTCGCAAATTCCACCGGCACACAATCGTTTCCCGCCATGATTTCGGCATTGTTTAAGACCTTCTTTAGTGCCTTTTCAAAATCCTCTTCCCGGGTAAAGGTTATCGTCGCGAGGGCTTTATTTTTGAGCACCCGTAATACATAACCATCCGCTGGGCAGGCACTCACTTCAGTTATCTCTCGACCAGAAAATATTACCTTTGTCTCTGTCTTAATTTCATATCTTAAATCCGCATAATCCGCACCTATTTTTGAAAGCAACGATTTTAAACGTTCTATCATTTTACTATCCTTTCACTACCCCCAACGGCCTCATCCGGGCGACCTTGCTTGAAATTCCTGCTCCGACTACGGCTTCAACTACCATATCAATATCTTTGTATGCCTCGGGGACTTCTTCTCTTAAAACCTCGTTTGAGGCGCAAAGTACATATATCCCCTTCGCCTCAAGTTCTTTATCTATCCGCCGGCCTCGGGTAACATCGAGCGCCTTGGTTCGCGAGAGTAGTCGACCCGCGCCATGACAGGTGGATCCAAAAGTCTCTTGCATCGCCTGTTCGGTTCCCAGAAGAAGATATGAATGGGAACCCATATCCCCAGGGATTAAAACTGGTTGTCCGATCTTTTTATAGACCTCAGGAATGTCCTTATGTCCGGCGGCAAATGCGCGTGTCGCCCCCTTGCGGTGGACACACAATTTTTTTATTTCGCCGTTTATTTTGTGCTCTTCAAACTTGGCAATATTGTGTGCTACATCATAAACCAGTTCCATACCCAAGTCCTCAGCCTTTTTACCCAAAACTTTTTCAAATGCCTCCCGCACCCAATGCATGATACATTGCCGGTTTGCCCAAGCATAATTAGCAGCACAGGCCATCTGCTCAAAATATGACCTACCTTCAGGTGAATCAATCGGGGCACAGGCAAGTTGCCGATCCGGAATGTTTATGCCGTATTTCCGCACAGCATTGCCCAGGACTTTCACATTGTCATCGCATATTTGATAACCAAGCCCCCGGGAACCGGTATGAATCATTACTGTTATCTGACCTACCTCATAAATCCCCATCACCTTTGCCGCTGCTGGATCATAGATATCTTCCACAATTTGAATTTCTAAAAAATGATTTCCAGCACCCAAAGTCCCCAGTTGGGGTCTTCCTCTTTCAATTGCTCTTTTAGAAACTTTATCTGGATTCGCCCCCTTTAACATTCCGTTTTCCTCTATTTTTTCAATATCCCGTTTCCAGCCATAACCTTTTTTCAATGCCCATTGTGCACCATAAAGCATAACCTCTTTTACCTCCCGATCATCGATCCTTATCTTTCCGGTTGAACCGACTCCGGAAGGAACATTCTCAAAAATTGCCCGTACCAATTCTTTGAGTTTATCTTTTATCTCTTCATATTTCAAATTGGTCGTCAATAGCCGCACCCCGCAGTTTATGTCATAACCCACTCCACCCGGTGAGATAATTCCCTCCTTGATATCAAATGCTGCAACCCCTCCAATGGCAAAACCATACCCCCAGTGGATATCGGGCATGGCGAGTGAGTAACCAACGATACCCGGTAGGGTAGCAACATTCGCCACCTGTTCGGGTGCTTCATCTTCTTTAATCTTTTCTAACATCTTTGAGGATGCATAAATAATCCCATCTGTCTTCATTCCCGGTTTATGACTTCGGGGAATCTTATAGCGATATTCATCAAGTTTAATCAATTCGCCTTGCCACGCCATGGTGACCTCCTTAATAAATTTAACTGATTTATCAATCTTATTTTACCCCGATTAATCGCGTTTGTCAATAATACGCCGAAGGATTATTAGAGAAAAATCAAAAAAACGACAATTATTAATTTCAATTATGCTATCTCATTGATTGCATAAATAAACAAATCAACCAACCAATCTCAGCCCAAACCCTACGCAACCGAGTCAAGGAATGGAGAAATCATAAGCCAATAGAATCATATAAAACGAGTTATCTCTCAAACTACAAAATTTTTTAGTCTAATTTTAATTTTGAGTTAAACAGAAATAAGATGACTCAGTTTATCACCAATTTGATCTTTAATCCAAATTTAATGGAGGATGGCGGTTGATAAACGTGCTGAAAAATATCTTCTAAGGTCGGTGATTTATTTCAACTCTGGGGCAATTTGGAGATAAACAAGAAGTGCGAATATATCTATCTGCAAGCCAAAGCCTGCGCCTACGAAAGAAAAAAATCGCTAAACCTTGCCCGACAACTGGACTATTGGTCATCTTTACAAATTTTGCCTATAGATCTCATTGTAGCTAAATGAAACATACTATAAAATGCGGAACGGGTTCAAGTCATAGGACTGAGTCCTCCCCATATTTTTTATATCTCAAAAGATGAAACTCATGGGCAAGATTTGTAAGGTAATCAATGAGTTAGCTTTGGGTACTTTTGTAGGGCAACAATTTAGCAATTTTCTCTCGGGTGGCAACCTGTAAATGGTAGTCGCAGGTTTTAGACTACGGATAAATGTCTTTAAATCCCATGGTATTTCGCACCCTGAAGGGTGCGGCTACCTCTAATAATTTAGCGCATAAAAATAATTTGACAAAAAGGAGAGAGTACTCAGGTCATAGGAGTGTTGACTTTTTAAAAATTTTAGATATAATTGGGTATGCCAGGAAAGAAGAGATCAAGATCGGTTCTTAAAAATATCCGCAAATCGCGGCGGCGGTATCTGGAAAATTTAAAAAAGAAGAAGACCTTGAAGGCGGCAATCAAAAAAATCCGGAAGGCGCAATCAAAGGAAGAAGCCCAGAAGATCTACCCGGAGGTGCAGTCAATAATTGACAAATCTGTTCAGGATGGGATAATAAAGAAGAATACGGCAGCCCGCTATAAGGCGCGATTGGCAAAATTTATTGCTACAAAGCTCGCTTAATTCTGAAAAGATATTTTTTATATTTTTTCCTCCGGTTTATTTTTATTTTATGGGTCGTAAGTTCTTCGCATCCGCATGATTTTGAATACGGTGAAATAGCAAGAAATATCATTGCGGGCAATGGGTTCAGCCGGATATTGACTCCAGAAACCGTACCCGTCCCTACTTCATCCCATGCCCCACTTTATCCATTCTTCTTGGCCTTTTTTTATAAATTTAAAATCACACCCCTCACATACTTTCTCATCATGATAATCCAAGCGGGATTTTCGTTATCCACGGTATACCTGATTTCTAAAACTGCCCGACATTTTTACGGAGAAAATACCGCCAGAATCGTCGAATTTTTTTGTGGACTTTATCCTCCCTTGATCTACTACTGCGCGAAACTGGTCCCGACCACAATTTTTTTGCTCCTGCTCGCCTGGACTATCTACCGTTTGCTCCAAGCCGAAGAAAAAATGCTGCGCTATTACTTATTAACGGGTTTCATCCTGGGTCTAGCAATTCTGTGTGACCCAATAGCATTCGTATTTTATCCCGCGATCTTTTTCTGGTTCCTTTTTTCCAAAAAAATAAACTTTTTCCGGATTTTGGTTATCTCAATTGCCTCCATAATACTCCTGACCCCCTGGACAATCAGAAATTATAAAATCCACCACCGCTTCGTCCCTGTCACCACTCAATTCGGGATCAATTTCTGGATTGGCAATAATCCCCAGGCTACCGGAACTGATTACTTCAAGGTGCTTGCACCCGAAAAAGAGGATTATATATTGATGACCGCTACCCTCCCGCCTCCTCTCCTGGACAGTTTAAATTCCTGCTCCGAAATTGAACGGAGTGAGTATTATTCACGCCAGGCCCTGGAATTTATCAAAAACAATCCCTTAAAATTTATTTGCCTGTTGGTCAAAAAAACCTATTATTATTTCTGGTTTGCCCCTTCAAGTATCTATTTTTCCCCGGACCTTGAAAAATACCGTAGTATATACATCCTTTTATACATCCCCTTACTTATCACCGGGCTTGCTGGCATCTTCTTATCAGTCAAAAATCATAAAGATATCTCACTTGTGCTCACTGTCCTCGGTTTAATAGCCGGTTTGTACATCTTCACCCATGTCGGATTAATAAGATACCGCCTGCCAGTAGAACTATATTTACTGCTCTTCAGTGGTTATCTGGTAGCGCATTTTCGCCGTGAAACTGCCTGAAGACCTGGAAGCAAAAATCCTCTCTCTATTAAATTTAGAAAAATTATACAGCTCAAGCGCTTATTACCAGAATGTCCTTGATATGTTAAGAAAAAAAATGGTCACCCTTTCTTACAAACTTGCTGCCCATAAGCAAATTGCGCCAGAAGATTATGACGCCTACTTTATTTATAATTTTCCTCAGAACTTTATGAAATCAATGCTGGTGGCAAAGAGGTTGTTTGGAATCTATAAAATCCCATTGCGAAATGAGTATGAAATTCTGGATATCGGCTGTGGTGAAGGAGCCGGATTTCTGGGGCTGGGTTATTTTTTGAATATTCTGAATCCTCAATGCCGGCTCCGGATTATCGGAGTAGATACGAGCCACTCTTCATTGCAAAGATGCCAACTAATGGTTGATTGGTTTAAAGAGAAACATTTAACGACTGAAACACGGTTAACCAAAGAATCAGCACTGAAATTTCTCCAAAGGAAACAGGGAAATTATGATTTTATAATTCTCGCAAACTCCCTTGTGGAAATAATTCCATCGGAAAAAATTCACATTGCCTTTTTACACCTCCTTTTTTGTAACTTGAAAAAAACTGGTTTTATTCTCATTCTGGAACCCGCATTGAAAGAACTCTCACGCCGGCTTATGGAAACACGAAAAGATGTGATAAAAAGTCACCTCGGCAATATTCTCTTACCCTGCCTGCACAATGAAGAATGTCCACTACTCTTCAAAAAAAATGATTGGTGTCATCAAAGTTGGAGATGGTCTCCACCAGAATTCCTGAAGATTATCAACCAAAAATTATTTCGGAAAATAGAATACCTTAAATTTTCGTACTTGGTCATTTCTCCCGATAAGTACCCACTCCTCCATTCTCATATTTATCCTGTGATCAGCCGTTTGGCTAAAGAAAAAGGGAGGCGGCGGTGTTTTATTTGCTCAAAAGAGGGAATGATTGAACTTATCAGGCTGAACCGGGAAGCGAATATCCAGGACGAAATGTGGACCAATATTTCAATGGGTGATTTTCTCCACATCGCCGCGCCGGTTCAGGTCAAGCCCAATCTTTGGCGTATAACTCCGAATTCGATAATCAAAAGGCTTGATTTTTGAACAAAATTATTTATAATTAATTTTTCAAAAGGAGGCAAATGGCAAGACATTTTATTACTTCTGAGTCAGTGACTGAAGGACATCCAGATAAAATCTGCGACCAATCCGCAGATGCCATTCTGGATGCAATATTGGAGAAGGACCCGTTTGGACGGGTTGCCTGTGAGGTATTGACGACACGCGGTCTGGTCTTTGTGGCAGGTGAGATCACAACTAGTTGTTATGTGGAAATACCAGATTTGATAAGAGAACTGCTGATTGAAATCGGCTATACGGACACAGATATGGGGATTGATGCCTATACCTGTGCCATCATCACAGCCATCCAGGAGCAGTCCAAGGATATCGCCATGGGTGTCAATATTGGAGGTGCTGGTGACCAGGGAATGATGTTTGGTTATGCCACAAGGGAAACCCGCGAGTTAATGCCCATGCCCATCATTTTGGCGCATAAACTGGTGCGTCGCTTGGCAGAGGTGCGCAAAACAAATATCTTACCTTATCTCCGCCCCGATGGAAAATCCCAAGTGACCGTAGAATATGAGAATGATAAACCCGTCCGTGTTGACACAATCATTCTCTCCGCGCAGCACCATCCTGATATAAAGAATGAAAAATTGCATCTCGATTTAAAGAAATATGTAATTGAAGAAGTAATTCCTCGAGAATTGATGGATGAACGCTCAAAAATTCTCATCAATCCCACCGGCCGGTTCGTGATTGGAGGACCACAAGGCGATACCGGAGTAACGGGTCGGAAGATTATGGTTGACACCTATGGTGGGGTTGGCCATCATGGTGGAGGATGTTTTTCGGGTAAAGACCCGACAAAAGTTGACCGTTCTGCTTCTTATATGGCAAGATATGTTGCGAAGAATCTTGTTGCTTCCGGCGTTTGTGATAAAGTAGAAGTCTCTCTTGCCTATGCTATCGGTATCGCTGAACCAGTAGCGATAAATGTTAATACCTTTGGCACCGGCAAGATTGAGGATGAGAAAATTGTTAAGATTTTAAAGAAACTTTTTGATTTCACCCCCCAGGGCATAATTGATAAATTGAATTTAAGACGACCTGTCTTCAAAAAGACCGCCTGTTACGGACACTTTGGACGAGAAGAAGAGGGATTTACCTGGGAAATCTGTGATATGGCGGATGCGATAAAGCGCGAAGCGCAAATATGATATTTCTGATCTGTATGGGATGAAGTATGGAATATAGTATCCGAGATCAAAAACTATCAAAGGAGGGGTATAAAAGAATTGAATGGGCTGAGACAAAGATGCCGGTTTTGCGTCTCATTCGCCAGCGCTTTATAAAAGAAAAACCCCTGAAAGACCGAAGGATTGGGTGCTGCCTCCATGTCACGACCGAAACCGCGAATCTCGTTACAACCTTAAAAGCCGGCGGTGCCCAGGTCTATCTAACTGCCTCTAATCCTCTTTCCACTCAAGATGATGTGGCGGCTGCACTTGTAGCTGAAGGCATAAGCGTCTTTGCGATAAAAGGGGAATCCCGGAAAGAATATTATACACATCTAAATCAAGTGCTAAAGAACCAACCTCAAATTCTCATTGATGATGGTGCCGATCTAATATCAACCGTCCATAAAAAAAATATTTGCGGGATTATCGGCGGCACTGAAGAAACAACTACCGGTGTAATACGATTGAAACAGATGGCAAAGGATAAGGTGCTTAAATTTCCGATAATCGCCGTAAATGATTCTTTGACCAAACATCTTTTTGATAACCGCTATGGCACCGGTCAGTCTACCATCGACGGTATTTTAAGAGCCACCAATATTTTAATAAGTGGATGTAATTTTGTTGTTGCGGGCTATGGGTGGTGCGGCCGGGGGCTGGCAATGCGTGCACGGGGTTGTGGTGCGAATGTGATTGTTACCGAAGTAGACCCGATTAAAGCCCTGGAAGCCCGCATGGATGGCTATCAGGTGATGCCGATGGGTGAAGCAGCAAAAATCGGTGATGTATTCATCACGGTGACCGGCAACATCAATGTCATCAGAAAAGAACACCTGTTGAAGATGAAGGACGGTGCCATCGTAGGTAATTCTGGACATTTCGATGTAGAAATTGATAAAAATGGTCTGAAGCAGATAACCAAAAAACGACGACTGATTAGAAATTTTTGCGAAGAATATACTTTGAAAAATAACCGGCGGATCTATCTTCTGGCTGAAGGCCGGCTTGTGAATCTTGCTGCAGCCGAAGGCCATCCAGCGATGGTAATGGATATGTCCTTTGCCAATCAGGCATTGGCGGTTGAGTATCTTTTGAATAATCCCAATTTAGATAGTCAGGTATATGCCCTACCTCGGGAAATCGACGAGGAGATTGCCCGTTTAAAATTGCAATCAATGGGGATAAGAATTGACAAACTTACCCCGGAACAGAAGCGATATTTAGCCTCTTGGGAATTGGGGACTTAAAAAATTAGGGAAGTTGTATCTTCCCTTCAAAGGTAACTACTGCCTGACCCCCAAAAGCAGCTCTTAATATTTCATTTTGATGCGTGTAGATATGCGTATAAACCAATCCCGGCATCTGAAGGGAATATCCCTGCTCCACGACGATGCGCGTGGTCTCTTCAACCGGGATGATTCGATTCTTCACCAAATAGTAGCTTAGTGCCACTGCTGCCGCACCCGAAATGGGATCTTCGTTTATCCCTACTGCCGGAGCGAAGTGGCGCATATGGACATTTGCCTGAGGATCGTTCGCCTCTAACGCAAAGACAATTATCCCGGTCACTCCCAATCTTTCTGAATAACTTTTCATCAGACTGAAATTTGGTTTTATTTCGAGCAATTGAAGGAGCGATTTTACCGGGACTATTACTTCAGAGTTGCCCGACTGCACCGCACTCAAAGGCAAACCAGTCCCCAAGATTTCTGAAGGGGAAATACCCAAAAATCTTGCCACAGTTTTAATTTCTAAGTCAATGCTCAAACTATTGGGTGGGGGTAATGAGATGGTTACACGGTTTATTTTTTTATCTTTGATGCGCAGTTCCACCGCCTGAATACCAGTTTTGGTCTTTTGTTTAAGAAGGGTGATCGGTTCCTGGAGATTTATCAAACCTTCGTTTTCAATGGCGTAATAGGCAGCTACTGCTCCGTGTCCGGAAAATCTGATCTCATCAGAACCGCTAAAAAATCTTAATCTTAAATCCGCCTCCTCGTCACCGGGAAAGATAAAAGTTGTATCTGAAAGAGGATTTAATTCCCGGGCAAGTCGTATCATCTTTTTCTCATCATAAAACGGCTCCACACCGATTATCACCCATGCCGGATTTCCATTATAGGGAATACTGGTAAATGAAGATAATCTTTTTGCCTTCACCCAAACCATTTAACCTCCCCTTTTCTATATTTCACACACCCCACCACCACAACTTTTGAGCAAATCAATATCTCCATATTCTAAAACTTGCGCTCTTTTACTATTATAGCGGTAGACCGTTATGCCCTTACATTTTAATCTATGGGCCAAGAGGAATGCGGCACGTGTCTGTTCAATGGTGGCATTCTCGGGCAAATTTATGGTCTTGCTCACCGCATTATCTACATATTTTTGGAAAACTGCCTGCATCCTGAGGTGCACCTCAGGCATTATCTCATGGGCTATAGGAAACAATCTTTTCACATCATCCGGTATGCCTTTGATATGTTTTAAAGAACCTTCACGCACAATTTCAGCAATCAAGTCCGGAGAGTAAAACCCCCGGGCGCGAGCAATTTCTTCAAATATGGGATTTACTACCACCAAGGTGGTCTCAAGGACATGTCGGAGGTGACCCACGGAAAAAAGAGGTTCAATACCAGATGATGTATCAGCAATCAGGCTTATTGATCCTGTTGGGGCAATAGAGGTAACGGTCGCGTTCCGCATCGGCTGAGCATTTTTAAAAATCGACTTTTCAATATTTGGGAAAGAGCCCCTTTTCGCACCAAGCATTTGCGAAACTCGGCGTGCTTCGATTTGAATGAAATGCGCCAACTCATCGGCAAAATTTAACGCTTCCTCCGAATCATAAGGAATGCCCATTTTAATAAGACAATCCGCAAACCCCATCACTCCCAAACCAATCTTTCTATTGCCTTTGGTTATTTTTTCGATCTCCGGTAATGGATATTTATTTGCATCAATCACATTGTCTAAAAAATGAATAGCCACGGCAATTGTTTTTTTCAACTTCTCAAAACTGAATTTACCATCCACAAACATCCGTGAAAGATTTACTGAGCCTAAGTTGCAGGATTCATAAGGAAGCAATGGAACCTCTCCACAGGGATTGGTGCTTTCAATCATACCCAGTTCCGGGGTGGGATTTTTCCGGTTTATTTCATCAATAAAAATCATTCCGGGATCTCCGCTCTTCCAAGCATTGAAGACGATCATATCGAAAACATCCCGGGCATTTATATTCCGGACCGGTTTATTATCGCGGGGGTTTATTAAATCATATCCTTGATTATTTATCGCCCGGTCAATGAATTCATCGGTAACCGCCACCGAAATGTTAAAATTGGCTAACTCGCCTTCCTTCTCTTTTGCCCGGATGAAATCCAAGATATCAGGATGGGTAATGTGCAAGATACCCATGTTGGCACCACGCCGCTTCCCACCCTGTTTAATAACCTCTGTAGCACAGTCATAGATCTCCATAAAAGAAAGCGGACCCGAGGCAATCCCCATCGTGGAACGGACCATATCCCCTCTGGGTCTTATCCTGGAAAAAGAAAACCCAGTACCACCGCCGGATTGATGGATCAAAGCCGTATTTTTTAAAGTCTCAAAAATACTCGCCAGGGAATCCTCTATTGGCAATACAAAACAGGCGGAGAGCTGACCAAGAACCGTTCCTGCATTCATCAGCGTTGGTGAGTTGGGCAAAAATTCTAAATTGGCCATGACCTGATAAAATTCCTCTTCGCTCTTCTGAGGGTCTTCATTATAATTCGCATCAACTGCGGCGATCGCCCGGGCAACCCTGTGAAACAATTCACTCGGTGACTCTATCGGCCGCCCCTTATTGTCCTGCAAAAGATATCTCTCACTCAAAACCTTTAGGCTATTCAGCGATAGTTTCAAACTATCTTTTATCCCCAGGATGGTCTTTTTATTTCGAATCTCTGTGCGCAATTGTCGGTAAATGATATAAGCCCGAGCGGTATTAAATTTTCCATTTTTGATCAGGGCATGCTCTACCAGATCTTGAATGTCTTCCACATGAGGTTTTAATGTGCCAAATTTCTGCTCTAACTCGACGATAACCTCATCCCCAATTTTGCGCGCCAGGGATGGATCCTCGTTGGTTGCCCTCAAGGCCTTTTCTATTGCCTGATAGAGTTTTTCTGGGTTAAATTCTACAACGCTTCCATCGCGCTTTATGACCGATTTAATCATGAAAGATTATAATATAATTTCTTCGTCTGTCAACGATTTGATATCCCTATAAAAGTTAAGATCAGAATACCCGAACACTCCAGTAAAACTCTGAGCAATATGCCTTTTGACCTCACTCATATCGACCGGGGCTTTTAAGATTTCTTGTATTGAGGTCATTTTAATATTTTGAAAACCACAGGGATTGATGAGTTCGAAATACCCGAGGTCATTATTGACATTGAGGGCAAAACCATGAAAACTCACCCACCTTTTAACCGCAACCCCTATCGAACAAATCTTCTTTTCATCCACCCAGACTCCGACCATCTTTGCTTTCTTCTCCCCCTGAATACCAAACTCAGAAAGGGTCTTGATGATCGCCTCTTCAATCTTCTCAATAAAAATTCTAATCCCTGCAAGTCCTTTTTTGATATTAAATATAGGATAGCCAACAATCTGTCCTGGACCATGGAAAGTAACATCGCCGCCCCGTTCGATCTGATAAAAGTCAATGCCTTTTTCCTTGAGCAAGGGGAGAGGGATTTTGATATTCTCCAGTTTACCCGATTTACCCAAGGTTAAAACCGGGTTATGCTCCACGAGAATTAAACTATCAGGAATTCTTTCTTCAACTCTTTGTGAATGAAGATTTTTCTGAAAATCCCAAACCTCTTTGTAGTCTCTTAAGCCTAAATCAAGGACAACTAATTTGGACATCAATTTTTGAGATTATGATTTAATGGGTTAATCCAGAATCTTACTACAGGCTTTTATCGGCACCGGTTTTGTGGGTGGACGATAGGTCGGCTGTTTTATCTTTTCCATCGGAATACCTAGTTCACGCGCGAGGATCCGGGCGATATGTCTCCGACACCCTTTTCCCTGGCATAATCCCATCGTCACCCGCAATACCCGTTTTAATTCATCCATCGTCTGATAACCTTCTTTGATCTTGGCAACGATCTCCTCTTCAGTAATATCCTCACAGCGGCAGATAATCTTCATGCTGCATTTTAATCAAAAAAATTGTTATGTCAAGAAGTTATAAACTTTTTCGCTTCAGAAACTCAATCCAATCCCGACCCGCATCCGGAAACCTGGATTCCAGTTCAGGGGGTTGTTGTAATAAAATGCCCGCGCTTTTATATATTCTTCCCTTAATTCGTAGGGATTATTTATTCCGTCATGATTGTAATCAGCTTGAGGCGTGTAGTAAGAACTGGTAAGAGAGATATTTGAGAACTGTCCCACACTTACGGTGTGAGTCTGTCCATCATCATCCGGTTTTCCGGTAGTACTATACACCCTTGTTATCTGCTCGGTATTAAAGAGATTATAGATATTCGCAAAAAGAACGAAATTTAATTTTTGAATGGTTATGCCTTTCGAGATATTTGCATCCACATTGATGTATCCGGGCATACGTGCAGAATTATCGTCCCCGAGTTTATTCCCTTTAAAGTCCGTTGGGGTATAAGGAAATCCAGAGTGATAGGAAAAGATGAAATCGCTGGTCAGATTGCGCAGAGGCAAAAGGGCGAAATCATCGGGTGTTTCCAGACCAAGGGTAGCGTTGACGATATGTCGTTCATCAAAATCAAGCCAGTAGTCAACGCGGGGGATTGGATATTGACCCGTAATTGGATCCGGTTCTTCCAGGTAGATACGATAATAATTCTGCCAGGCAGAGGAAGCAGTTCCTTTGGCGAACTGTAGGGTATAAGAAATATCAAATGACCAGTAGTTCATGCGCCGTTTTTTCAAGGTTAGTTCAATCCCTTTGACATTGCCGTAATCCAGATTCTGCACCTGATAATAGGCGTAGGGAAGCACATCGATCTTCTGGGTTTGTATCAAGTCGTAGATATCTTTGTAGTAAGCAATAAACCCTAAGGCAAACACTTCGGTCAACTGATTCTCATAACCCATTTCATAGGAGATCGTCTTTTCCACTGTGAGATTTGGATTGCCCAATACCGAGTTGTAACGACGCAAGAGTAGCCAGACAACCTCTGGTTCTGTGGAACGATAAAGGTCGTGGGAGGTAGGAGTTTGATAAAAATGTCCATAGTTGAATCTGAATTTTGAACGGTCGGTGATCGGCAACGAAAAACCGAGGCGTGGCGAAATTCGAACTTTTGGCGGTGTTTCCACGACGGTTGAATCGGTGATGTCGGTCGGGTTTTTTAAACCGCTGGCTTGGGAATCAAAATAATCAAGCCGAAGACCCACCCGGGTAATGATACCTTGAAAGTCCATTCGGTCCTGAACATAAACCGCGCCTTTAACGGGATTCTTGTTATAATAATCCCAGAACGGCGTCAGGGTCCAGGGGAGATTATTATCGAACCAGCCCACATTCTGGAATATTGCATTAAGACCGGTTTTGAATTCATGAACCTCACCGATGGCATTGGTATATGAGAAATTCAGTTGATAGTCACGGTTAAAGAAATAACGCCAGAGCCGGTCATCGCCTACGGTGTAGTAGAAGCGGGTAGCGCCAAACGGATTACGCCGCAGGCTGCGTGCACTGTTTCTTTCAAATTCCTGGTAATGATAAGGCATGTTGGGATCAGCAAGGGAATCAATCAGGTGGGACTTTATCAGCGACTCCGGTAAACTTAAAAGTTTTTGCGGAAAATGGTTGGCTTTAAATATGAAATCTTCATACCACTTTCTATTTTGCCTTTTCTCTTCTTCCAGATCGCGGACCGCGTAGAACCGTGTATTTTTTGTGTATCCAAATCTTGCCTCAAGGATTGAATTCTTGTTGGGCATATAATTAAAGGCAACACTTGCCAGATAGCCCTTGCGTAATTCCGCGGCACGATGGTCCAGGTTGTAAATCATGCTCAACTCCCCCCAGATGTCGCTGTAGTATTGAAACATCTCTCTTTGATAGAAACTGGAGAAAGTAACCTTGCCCTTGGCATTAGGGAAGCGATAAGACAATTTTCCCTGTAATTTATAATCAAATCGTGGTGAAGGAATTTTATACTTTGCTCGCTGGTGGGCATCGGTCAGATATGATTCTCCGGATAAAAAGTAGCGAAGACGGGATTTGGCAAGAAGACCTCCTCCCAGACTCAGTTCGTATTGATTAAAACCGTAATTAAGTTTCTTATTATTCTGGAAAATCTCATCGGTGGTATAACGTATATTACCGCTCGTTTTATCTCCTCCCTCCCGGGTCACAATATTCACCACCCCGGAGAGTGCCTCACCATACTCCGCATCAAATCCGCCGGTGATAACACCTATCTCTTCCACCGCTTCCTTATTCACCTGAACAGATTGTTGTCCGTAATGGGGTGCCTTAGCGAGGACACCGTCCACATAATAAGCTATCTCGGTATTTCTGCCGCCCCGGATATGCGTTCCTAAATTGCTGGTAGAAACACCTGCCTGAAGGGTGATGATCTGATTGATCTCGGTGATAGGCAACTTTCTTATTTCTTCAGAGGTAGAAATATGAGTCGTCTGAGTCTGTGTGCGGATGACTATCGGCCTTTCTTCCACCACCACCACCGGTTCCATAATGATAACGCCAGGAGAAAGTTTAAAGTCAACGAAGGTGGTTTGGTTGGTGGTGACTACAATATTCTTTTTGGTTACCGAATTATAGCCCACATAGGAGGCGGTGACTTCATAGGTGCCCACAGGAACAAAGGGGATCACATAAACACCATT
>JBDRWD010000040.1 GCA_039802205.1 candidate division WOR-3 bacterium | reverse complement strand
GGTGCGATTTATCGCACAAATTTAGTTTTGGTGTCCTTTCAGCCTCCGGGCTGAATATAATGGAGGAAAAAAATGAAATTTAAGTTAACTTTAAGCACCATTTTCTTACTGGGCACAATAATCATTCTCAATGCCCAGTCCTATCCACCCGATGGGTGGCGGGTGGAAATAGATATTACAAGTAGAAATGGTGACCAAAAATCCGCAGATATTTGTGCGGTTCAAAATACAATACATGTGATCTATTGCGATAATTGGAATGATCCCACACGATCGCGATTTTGTTTATACTACAAAAAATCTGAAGATTTTGGATTCAATTGGACAGAATCTATTTCGCTTTCTTTGCCTGAGGAAAACGTTGTTGCTGAAGCCAACTGCAACAAGATTACTGCGTTGGGAGAAGAAGTTTACGTATTATATACTGTAAAAGATAATTATGGTGAGCGATACTTTTTGAAATTTATTAAATCTACTAATGGTGGAACATCTTGGAGCGAATTACTGACTATTTATGGTGCATCTCCTTGGCGTACTGAAAACGATATTGTTGTATCGAATGATTCAATAAGAATTATTTTCACAACAGGTTGGGATGTGTGCTACGGCGCTTCCGGTCTATCTGGAACCTCTTGGTGTATATCAACAATCCCAATACAAACACCAAATGTACCATTTATGTCGCCAAGTATTGCTTTAAGAAACAACCACCCACGCTGTGTGTTCGGAGGTGGTTGGGGTCCTAGCACGCTTTATTACGCAAAATTTGACAATAATCAATGGCAAGTCTCTCAGATTGATGGAGACCCACTGTCTATCCTTCGCGCTTGTATCGCATTAGAAGGAGTAACTTGTACATAAAATTTGAATCGGGAAACAATAAGCAAATCAAAATTCGCTACTCATCAAACGACGGAAATTCTTGGGTTACTTCAACTTGCCCTGTTTAGAATGCAGCAGGAAGCGATTTTTTAGTAACCGCTTCTAATAGATTTTGGGTATCCTTTTTTAATGTTAACACCTCTTTAAAGGATATATTCATCTGCGAGGGATATATCAATGAAGGTGTCATAAACTGGGAAAATCCGATCAAAATTACTGCGGGAACAAATCTCCCCAATAATCAATTTGAAACACATACCGCTGTTGCAAAAGCTGAGATTGGACGGTGTTTAATTTTCCACCGTTATCCTGTTGAAGATAATTACGATATTGGCTTCACTGCCAACGACGACCTCTTGCTTTCTGATGACAATCGTGCAACCGCTTTCAACAATGGTAGGCATTTGGTCCGGGACCCGCTCTCAAACAGACTCCATCTTGTCTATTTCTCACAGGGCAGACCCCATTATACCTGGTCAATGGATAACGGCCAAACCTGGGCACCTTATCATATCATTGAGAATATCCACGTCTCTCCAGTCAAGAAAGATTCTGGCTATTATCCTACAGTTGGTCTGCACCCGGGTATGCTCACCGCCCAACAACCCTGTATCGTTTACATTGACGATGAAAAGAATGTTGAATATCGCTATTTTGACGACCTTGGTGGTGAGTGGCGTGGATTTTCGATTCTATCTTATTCGCAGACTGGTCTTGAACCCGGTCCACCATCAATCTATACGCAAGGCGACCAAGTATATGTTGTGTTTTCGGTGAACAATTTAATGGGTAGCCCCCAATACCAGTTCATCAGTGCGGTTTATTTTTATCAGTTTGCTTATAATGCTACGAACCCTGGAAACCCGGTAATATTAGACCAGGCAACTGCCGGTGCTCTTACTGATAGCCGTGCTTCAATTGTCGTTGATGGCAATGGCAACCCGCATTGTGCCTGGAGTAAAATTGTTTCGGGAAATGAAAATATTTATTATCGCTGGCGGAATGGGAGTACCTGGCAGCCGATTGTTTTGGTTTCTAATCAATCTCCGAACTATGCTGATAAATCACCACATATTGATTGCTATGGCAATTGGCTTTCAGTGGTCTGGTATGATGAAGTTTCAGGCACTCCAAACGAAATATTGCGAAGGAAGAAACAAATATCGTCTGGAAGATGGTCAAGTGTAGACCCCTCATACAGTCAATCATCAAGTTTCTGTTCTGAATTTCCTGTTAATGCTGCTCATGATTTTTCAGTCTGGTGCGAAAACCAACCAGCAACTGATTACGACATCCGCTATCGCAGTGATACCTATGGCTTTGGCTGGGTATCTCAGGCACCTGAAAAAGAATCCTTCTGTCATAGTCAATTACAGAGGGATTATTATCCCTGGGATTTGTATACAGTCTTCACAAAAGGCAATTCAATTCCCTATCAGATTGTTTCTGTCCATCAACAATTTGGTGGTAGCCCACCCGGAACTTTATCAGCACTGTATACTGTAGAAACCGGCTTAGATACTGCTTCTGCATTCTGCATTCATCGTGATGGCGTAATCAAGTATAATACCTGCTCAGTTGATTATGGAACCAATCAAATAACCTATAATCTTTCACTCCTTGACCCGACATTTCCTTTACATCTGATTAAGGGGAAAATCTATTTTGAAGGCACAGGTAATAAAACCCAGGAACTCTGGATAAATAATGAGAAAAAGAGAACCTTTGTGGTTAAGGCTAATGAGCCCCACGAGTTCATTATTCCTATCCCTAAGGAATTATATCAGAATACATGCAAGATGACTCTTGCGCTCAAGAATCCTCAATCAAGCGGTGTCTATCTATCCGACCTTGCAGTCTATCGCATCGCTGATGCCAATTATGGTGGTCCTCAGTCATTAAGCAGCAGTCAATCAGGCAATAGAGCAAATCTGGTTATTGCGCCAAATCCATTTAGAGAGAAAATCTTGATACAATTTATAACTCCTGAATCAAATTCTCAAATTTCTTTAAGAATCTATGATGTTGCTGGGCGGGTGGTGAAAACATTCCAAGACATCCGGTGCAACATTTCTAACTCTGTGGTTTCTGTATTATGGGATGGTACTGATGATTCTAACAAGCAACTAGCTAATGGGATTTATTTCGTACAACTCAGCGCATACGGTAGTTCCAAGATAAATAAAATGATTATGGTTAGGTAAAAAATGGTTTCGGGGAAGGAGTACACCTCCTTCCCCGAAAGGACGATGATGCAATCAACACAATTTTTCATTCTGTTCATTCTTATAATAGGTTATAGTAATGGAATAAGCTTTCGAAAAGTTGCTGAATTACCTGATGGAGGTATTGAAAAAGCATTGGCATTTGATACAGACCATGATGGCTACCAAAATTTACTGTACTCTGGTGATAGTTGTGTGTACATTTGGGAGTATTCTCCCTATGATTATTATTTTCTTGAAACTACTGCTAAATTATCATGGATATATGATATTGGATATTTAGATAATGATTCACTTGTGGATATGACTGGCAGTTTGGAAAGTATATATCCTTATCCACTTTACGTTTACGAATCACCAACTTATTATTCCAACCCAACGAATATTGTTTGGCAGGACAGTGGATTTATGAATATATATGGAGTATATATTACTGACCTTGACCAAGATGGGTTAAAAGAAATTCTTTTCGGCTATACATCCATGGACCCACTAGGATGGTACACATGCGTTTATGAAAATATAGCGGATAACCAATACGCACCAGTTTGGCAGGACACAATACGTTCACTTGCTTATTGTGTCCATAATGATTTTGACTTGGACGGCAAAACGGAGTTTATCATACCTGACAGACTTCATGTTTGGGAGTGTTTTGGAAATGACAGTTACCAGTTAGTGTATGTTGATACTTTGAGCCAATCCAATTACATTTTTTCTGCACACGGTCATGATATGGATGGAAATGGAAAACCAGAATTTTTATTACCATGCGTTAGTTACTTATATTTTGATGCCTGGCTTTATCTTTATGAAGCAGTCAGTGATAATAATTATGTAAGATTTTTAATTGATTCGTTGACAAACTTACCATTTGACATAGCCTGGCATGAAAGTGAATGCGGTGATATTGATGGAGATGGTCAATATGAAATCATCTGGTCAACTTTTAATCAATGGCATATCTACAAGGCAATCGGCATCCATCAATATCAGAAAATATACAGTAGTATTTGGACTTCCCGTTCCAGCACATTAATAGCAGTTTACGACTTGAACGGGAATGGTTACCAGGAGGTTATTGAATCTTGGTATCAAAATAGTATGCCACCGCAATATGGTACCACCATCTGGGAGATTCAGGGGGTAAAGATTTTACAGCCAAATTATGGCTATATCCTCCACCCTGGAGAAGATTATCAAATCATCTGGCAGAAGTTTGACCCACCTGGTGCGGATTCTTTTGCATTATTCTTTTCATCAGATAATGGGAATACCTATGACACGATTGCAATGGGAATTCCCGGTAATGATACAACTTATCAATGACTTGTCCCTGATGTCATCTCTGATTCCTGCAAGATAATGATCTGGGCTTATGGACCGCCAAGACCTGGTGAGAACAGACCCCGGGGTGTTGCCTGGGATTTTGGTGATTTTAAGATAAGACCACTGGGCATTGAAAATGATGCAGGATACCGGATACAGGATGCAGGTTTAAAAATATTAGAAAATCCGGTGTTTAGTGGGAGATTAAAAATCCAGTATGCAGTTCCAGAACCATCAAAGGTGAAACTTGCTATCTACAATGTCTTAGGGCAGATTGAGCAGAGCCTTGTTGATGAATACAAACCTGCTGGCATCTATGAAATAGCAACCCCAAAACCCTTGCCAAGTGGTGTGTATTTTGTAAAATTGTTTGTTGATAATAAAGTGTTAACGAAAAAGACGATAATAATAAAATGAATGGAACAATTTCCGCTCCCACAAAATAAACAAAATATTTTATAAAAATTTTGCAACTGGGAAGTTTGAAAAAAATTGAATGTTTACAATTTTACGCAAGATTGAATATATTTTATCTCATTCACTCTCAAATATAACCATCGGCATTTTGTCATTGCTGATTTTACGAAAAATCTTTCGGCGTTTTCTATGCAGATTTTGTGGTGTTTAGTTAGATTGATCTGGAGGTGCAACCATAAGGAAAGGTTTCAGTCTTGCAATCCGAGAATCCCCATATAGTGTAGACTTTAGCCTGGTGCATAAACCGGCGAGAACTAATCGGGAATAAAACATCCTTTCAGGTGGACACCATGACTTGAAAACTTTTTAAATTAGTCTTGACAATTCTTTTTTGGGAATATATAATACAAAGTGAAATTAGGCAGATTTGTTTTATTTTTATTATCTTCTTCATTTTTACTCGCCCAAACGGACGGTGCCCGGTATTTAATCATCACCCATGACAATTACTACAACGCGCTAAAACCCCTTGCGGCCTGGAAAACCCAGAAAGGTTATAAAGCGAAAATTGTAAAACTATCAGAGATTGGGAACGATTCCACCCAGATAAAAAATTATATCATAAACGCCTACAACAACTGGGAGATGAAACCCGAGTATCTGCTTCTTGTCGGCAACAAATACCAGTTGCCTTTTCCCCGGATGGGTCAAACAGGATATGGAGTATATTATTCAGACAATTATTATACGAATGTGACCGGAGATTTTCGTAACGAGATAATTCCAGGCCGACTCTGGGTTTTTGATTCCAGCGAGGTAAAAACCATTGTGGCAAAAATCTTAGGTTATGAGAGAAATCCTTATCAGGGCGACACTTCATGGTACAGAAAAGGAACGACGATTGTGAACGAAGACAACTCTCCACCTTATGCCGACTCGGTTTACTGGGCAGATGCTCGTTTTACCCATCAACTTATGCGCGTGGCTGGATTTATACATATTGATTCTCTGGCGGAAAGTTTTAATAATTCCAGCATCGATGTGATAAATACACTAAATGAAGGACGATCCTATTTTCTCTACCGGGGTATCGGTGGAGGAACCTGGGATGTGCCCTTTTCAGATATAAATATCGCAGATATGAATAACGGATTCAAACTACCGGTGGTTATTTCAGCGACCTGTGCAACGGTGGAAATAATCGGTTATTCCTGGCTCAATGCCGGAACACCGGAACAGCCCAAAGGAACCGTAGGATTTTTTGGCACCACCACCATGTTGGACAATGCCGCCCCAATGCGCAGTGCCCTTGCCCAGGGGACAATCCAAGCAATCTTTGCTTCCCGTTATATCACTCTGGGCCGGGCCGCTGAAGCCGGAAGACTAAATTATTACCAACTTTTTGGCAACTCCCTTGAGTATGATAGTTGGACATGCCTGGGCGACCCGGAATTGAACCTTTGGACCACTACACCATGTCCAGGGCAAATTCTCCACCCGGGCTTCTGGTTTACCGATTCGTACTCGGTCGTGGTGAAATTAGATCAGCAACCCGTTGAGAGTGCTTTGGTGTGCATTATGGCATTTCGTGACTCGACAAAATATTACTACCGATGGACCGACCGCAATGGCTGCGCCAATTTTTATGGGACGCTCCAGCAGCCTGATTCAGGATTACTGACCGTAACAGGAAAAAATCTCCTCCCCTTTGTGGATACCATCGTGGGTGGCCACAGCAATGGTCCATTAATCATTTACTACAAACATCTAATCTTGGATACCATAGGCGGTAATGGCAATTATCTACCCAATAATGGTGAAAATATTGAACTGGCAGTATGGCTGATGAATATAGGCGATTCGGTTGCGTATGGCGTCCAGGGGATAATCCAGAAAGACGAATCCGATAACTTTTATCAAATCGCTGATACGATAAAAACATTTGGTGATATACCAGCCTATGATTCGGCTTTCACATCAGAAAATGGTTTTGACATTACCATCCATCCCGATTGTCCGGATAGCCACCGTATTAGATTAAAATTGACCCTGACCGATGCCCATGGTCAAATATGGACTTATCGTTTCGGGTTTCTGGTATACAGTCCGAGACCTTATTTAACCCTTCAATCCTACTTCATAAATGACTCTGCCGGCGGCAATAATGATCGCAAAATAAACCCTGGAGAAAATGTGGAACTCGGTGTCTGGCTCAAAAATATTGGCGATTCAATGGCGGAAAATGTCACAGTGAGTTTGTGTAAAGAAATCCCTGATTCTTATTTTCTCCTTGTTGATACCTTCAAATATTTTGGAACAATAATGCCCCAAGAATCTCTCAGTACGGGCGAAGATGGATTTAATCTGCTCGTTGATACGCTCTGCCCAGACCAGCACCAGTTAAGACTTCAAATTAGAATCACTGATTCCCTCGACTCTACCTGGATTTATAATTTCAGTTTGGTAAATTACGCCCCGAAACTCAACTATTATGACTATTTCTTTAATGATACACTCAAATACATCCTTCCTGGGGAAACCGCTCCGCTAAGAATCCTGATAAAAAATGCCGGCTCAGCAATTGCACACAACGTCGTAGGTCGGTTGGTCTCATTGGACACCACGCTCTTGGTAATCAGTGATTCCTGTAATTACCAGAATATCCTGCCCGAGAGTATTGTGGGACTTCACTCTTCGCCCTTTATTATCACAGCCCAGGCAAATCCCAGTCCAGCCCATCCCGCACATTTAAAACTCTACCTCAACGGCATTTTCTACCATGATTCAATCATGGTGACGGTCCATTGTGGAAGATATGATTATCTTGTCTGGGATCCGGACCCTAACCACACGAGCGGTTTTCTCATCCATCTCCAATTGACGAATCTCCGCTATAACGGCCAGTACAGCCGCGCCTTTCCTGCCGGTTATCTAAATATATACAAATCCCTTTTCGTCACCTGCGGTATGTCGCCCAATAATTATGTGATTCCTCACAATAGCCCGGTCATCCCCGAAATCCTTGATTTTTTAAATGATGGGAATAAGATGTATCTTGAGGGCGGTGAAGTATGGTATTACGATCCTTCTCATGGAGGTTTTGACTTCCGTCCGTATTTCTGTATCATCTCCATTGCCAACAACATCGGCTATTTTACCGGTGTCTCCGGTTGCGAAAGCACTTTCACCCGTCTGATGAGCTTTAATTATACGGGCGAAGCCAGTTCCATTGACCGTATAAGCCCGGATAGTGGCGGGGTAGCAATATTTAAAAATCGTTATAACAATTATGTCTGTGGTGTTGCCGCCCAGCACCGAACAATTGGTCTCTCCCTGGAATTTGGGGGTTTGGTTGACAGTCTACCCCCTTCAACCAAACGCATTTTGGCGGATTCAATTATGCGTTATTTTAATATCGAACCATCAAATACAGTTAGCGAAAAAGAAAATGCCGAAGGCGTGGTCGCGGGTGGAATTGAGTTATATCCCAATCCTTTCCGCGAGCATTGTATTTTTAGATATCATAATTCCCACGAGGTTGATACCTTCAACCTTGCGATATACGATGTTGCCGGAAGACTTGTAAGATCGTTCCCGGGCGTATTAACTAACCAAAAAATAATCTGGGACGGTCGAGATGGTATAGGAAGGCGGGTGCCTGCAGGTATCTTTTTTGTGGTAGTAAACGCCAGTAAACATCCCCGGGTGTTAAAAGCTGTGCTGCTCCGGTAGCAAAATTGTAGTTGACTTTTTGGGAATTTTTTATAAAATATAATATGTTCAACACTATTGACGAGGCGATTAAAGATATCAAAAAAGGTAAGGTAGTTATTGTTGTAGATGATGAGAATCGTGAAAATGAAGGTGATTTTATTGCGGCGGCAGAGAAAATCACCCCACAAATTGTGAATTTCATGGCGCAGCACGGTCGGGGCTTGATCTGTGTTGCATTGCCCGCACACCGGCTTGAGGAATTGAATATTCCCATAATGGTTGAAGATAATACTGCCAAATTTCAAACCCCTTTTGCAGTGAGCGTGGATTATAAAATTGGAACCACGACCGGAATATCGGCTTTTGACCGTGCCAAAACGATAAAGGCATTGGTCAACAAAAAAGCCAAACCTGAGGATTTTGCCCGTCCCGGTCATATCTTTCCCTTAAGGGCTATGGAGGGTGGGGTATTGCGAAGGGCTGGTCATACTGAAGCAAGTGTGGATCTGGCACGCCTCGCCGGGCTCTACCCATCAGGGGTTTTATGTGAGATAATGGATAGTGATGGCCGAATGGCGAAATTACCCAAATTAAAGAAAATCGCCCAAAAATTTAATCTCAAGATTATCACTATTAAAGACCTCATTGAATACCGCCGGAGAAGAGAAAAACTTGTTGAAAGAATTCTGGAAACAAAATTACCGACCCGCTATGGAGAATTCCGTTTAATTCTTTATGAAGACAAATTAACCAAAGAACATCATATCGCTTTAGTGATGGGAGATGTTGTTGGGAAAAAGAATGTCCTGGTAAGAGTCCATTCCCAGTGCCTCACGGGTGATGTCTTCCATTCCTTGAGATGTGATTGCGGTGACCAGATGGAAAAGGCACTCCGAATGATCGCCCAAAACCGCCTGGGGGTTTTCCTTTATATGCGCCAGGAAGGGCGGGGCATTGGGCTGGTGAATAAATTGAAAGCTTATTCCTTACAGGATAAAGGGTTTGATACAGTGGAAGCAAATCTTAAATTAGGATTCCCACCTGACTTGAGAGATTATGGTATCGGTGCCCAGATTCTGGTGGATTTAGGACTTTCCACAGTCAAACTCCTCACCAACAATCCCAAAAAAATTGTGGGGCTGGAAGGTTATGGATTAAAGGTTGTGGAACAAATTCCCATTCTTGCCCCTAATCGGTGTAACATCAATTATTTAAGGACCAAGCGGAAAAAATTGGGTCATCTGATACCCGAGACATTGGTTAATAGTATCCCTGACTAAAGGAGGCAATTTATGAAAGAAACTAAGGGGAAATTAATAGGCACCGATAAGAAATTTGCTCTCGTCGTGTCGCGCTTCAATGAGTTTATCTCGAAGAAACTATTGGAAGGGGCAATCGATTGCCTGTTGCGGCACAATGTAAATGAGGAGGATATTCATATTTATTGGGTTCCGGGAAGTTTTGAAATTCCCGGATTGGTGAGACAACTAAAAAGCAAAAAATTTGATTGTATCATTTGTCTGGGGGCGGTTATCCGGGGCGATACCCCCCACTTCGATTACATTGCCAGTGAAGTGACCAAGGGGATCGCACAATTAAATCTTGAACCGGGACCACCGGTTATCTACGGAATAATCACTGCAGATACCACAGACCAAGCGATTGAGCGTGCTGGAACAAAAATGGGTAATAAAGGCTGGGATGCGGCATTAACCGGTCTGGAAATGGTCAATCTTTATGCCGAAATCAAATGAGTCGCCGTCTTGCCCGGGAACTTGCCCTGAAAATCCTCTATGCCTATGAAAGCGGCCGGGACGGAAAGCAAGTTATCGATGAGGTTCTCAATAAAAAAAAATATCAGGCAGGAGTAAAGAAATTTGCCACGGCATTAACAATGTTGACGCTTGAGAATAAAGACCAGATCGATAGCCACATAAAAAAGGTCTTGCAAAACTGGGAATTTGACCGGATTGGAACGATTGATAAACTGATCCTGCGGATGGGGATTTGCGAATTTCTATACTTTGCTGATATACCGGTTGAAGTTTCCATAAACGAAGCGATCGAACTGGCAAAAAAATTTGGTGCTGATGAATCAAACAAGTTTGTCAACGGTATTCTGGATGCAGTAGCTCGCAATCTCAATATAACCAAAAATGAAAGCCGCAATAATAAGTGATATCCACGCCAATTTAGAAGCAATCCAGGCGGTCATAAAGGATATCAAAAAAAGAAGGATAAAGAATATCTTCTGTCTGGGTGATATTGTCGGCTACGGCGCAAATCCCAATGAATGCGCGGAAATCTGTTTTCAGGAGGCGGATGCGATTGTTGCGGGTAACCACGACTGGGCGACCATCGACAAAACTGATACGGCAAATTTTAACAAGGTTGCAGCCCAGGCAATAAAGTGGACTAAAGAACATATCAAACCCGAATATTACAAAAAACTCCAAGAATTGCCCCTGACTTATAAAATTGACAATCTCCTCCTTGTTCATTCCACTCCTGAACATCCTGAGGAATGGAATTATCTTTTCAACCTTGAGGAATTTGAAAACCAATTCAATTTCTTCACGGAACAGATATGTTTTGTGGGGCATTCGCATGTTGCCGGTGTTGTATTTCAAGACGATAATGGTTATACCGATTTCCTCCAGGAAAACCCATTTCCCATTATCAAAAGAAGGCGTTATATTATCAATGTGGGGAGTGTTGGTCAGCCTCGGGATCTTGACCCGCGGGCGAGTTATGTGATTTATGATGGGAATAAAAATACGATTGAGTTTGTCCGGATTGAGTATAATATCCCCCTCGCGGGTCAGAAAATAATCGCAGCAGGTTTACCCGAAATTCTCTCGGAACGTCTCCTGGTTGGACGATAAAAATTTAATGATAAACTTCCATAAATCGGATTTGTCTAAATTTTGACAATGAGGAGAATTTAACCATGGCAAAAAAAGGACCGGTGAGTTTGATGAAGGAAGAATTGGAGAAAAAAGAAGCGCAACTGAAAGAACTTCGGGAGGACTATCTGCGTGCGCTTGCGGAATGGGATAATTATCGAAAACGGATGGAGAACGAGTTCGCGGAGTTCAAAAAATTCGCAAAAGTAGAATTCCTCACTAAGATTCTACCGGTATTGGACAATTTCGACCGGGCACTGGCTGGTGCAGAATTGAATCCGAATTTTGAAAGTTTCTTCAAGGGGATTGAGATCATTGAACGTCAGTTGCGCGATGTTTTAAAATCAATGGGACTGGTTGAGTATTCCGGATTAGGTGAAATATTCGACCCGACGCTCCATGAGGCGGTGGGTGTTGTGATGAGTAATGATCATCCGGAAAATACTATTGTGGAAGAGATTAGTAAAGGTTACAAAGTTGGTGACCGGGTAATCAAACCGGCAAAAGTTTTGGTTTCAAAACCTGAAGAAAAAGGAGGTCAGGAAAATGTCGAAAATAATCGGGATTGATTTGGGAACTACCAATTCATGTGTTGCTGTTTTAGAAGGGGGGCAACCCGTTGTCATCCCTAACCCCGAAGGTGGCAGAACCACACCTTCGGTAGTAGCTTTTACCAAGACGGGCGAAAGACTCATTGGGCCACTTGCCAAGCGCCAGGCAATTACCAATCCCCAGAATACCATTTATTCAATAAAAAGGTTTATGGGTCGCCGTTACAGCGAGGTTCCTCAGGAGATTGCCCGTGTTCCCTATAAGGTCGTGGAACACACCAACGGCGATGCCTGGGTTGAAGTGATGGGCAAAAGATATTCACCGCCCGAAATCTCAGCGATGATTCTCCAGTATCTTAAACAAGCGGCCGAAGCATATCTTGGCGAAAAAGTGACCAAGGCGGTGATTACGGTTCCGGCATATTTCAACGATTCGCAGCGCCAGGCGACAAAAGATGCGGGTACAATCGCCGGGCTTGAAGTTCTCCGTATAATAAATGAACCAACGGCCTCATCCCTTGCTTACGGTCTGGACAAAAAGAAACATGAAAAGATTGCAGTTTACGATTTTGGCGGTGGAACATTTGATATTTCAATTTTGGAGATCGGTGAAGGGGTATTCGAAGTTCTTTCTACCAATGGCGATACCCACCTGGGTGGCGATGATATTGACGAGCGGATAATGAATTATATTGCTGAAGAATTTATGCGTGAACATGGTATTGATTTACGCAAAGATGTGACTGCCCTCCAACGGCTCAAGGAGGCTGCGGAAAAAGCCAAATGTGAACTCTCCACGGTAATGGAGACGACAATCAGTCTTCCTTTTATCGCCTCGGACAAAGACCGCACTCCATTGCATCTGGAGATGAAATTGACCAGGGCTAAACTTGAAAGCCTTGTGGAAGACCTGATTCAACGTTCCATACCACCGATAAAACAAGCACTCTTGGATGCCAATCTTACTGTCCAGGATATCAATGAGGTCGTGCTGGTGGGAGGGCAAACGAGAATGCCTCGTATTCAGCAGGTGGTGCGAGATTTCTTTGGCAAAGAACCTCATAAAGGTATCAATCCGGATGAAGTCGTTGCTATCGGCGCGGCAATTCAAGGGGCAGTCCTGGCAGGAGAGAAAAAGGACATTCTCTTACTCGATGTAACACCATTGACCTTAGGAATTGAAACCCTCGGTGGTGTGATGACGCCTATCATCCCACGCAATACTACCATTCCGACTAAAAAATCCCAAATATTTACCACTGCCGAAGATAACCAGACAGCGGTCACGGTCCATGTCCTCCAAGGCGAAAGACCCATGGCCCACCAGAACCGAACCCTGGGTAAGTTTGACCTCTATGGCATCCCGCCTGCACCGCGGGGTATCCCCCAGATTGAGGTGACATTTGATATTGATGCGGACGGTATTCTCCATGTCTCGGCTAAAGACCTTGGTACGGGAAAAGAACAAAAGATTAAAATCACAGCCTCGAGCGGATTGACGAAAGAAGAGATTGAAAGAATGGTAAAAGAAGCCGAAGAACATGCAGCGGAAGACAGGCGTCAACGAGAATTGATTGAAGCAAGAAATAAGGCAGACAATGTGATCTATAGCGTGGAAAAAACCCTGAAGGAATACGGAGAAAAGATCTCCTTCGAAGAAAGAAGTGAAATCGGCAAGAAATTAGAGATACTCAAGCAGAAGAAAGATGGAAACGATATCAATGCGATAAATCAGGCGATAGATGACCTGCAACAGGCAGTCTACAAACTATCAGAAGCAGTTTATCGAGAAGCAGCAACGCGGGCACAGTCTGCTGGACCATCTGAACCGCCACCTGGTCCAAAACCAGAAGAAGGAGCGGCTGGGGGTGCCGATTACCGGGTTGTTGACGACGAAGGAAATAAGTAAAATTTAGCGCTTCCATTTCCGCAAATTGGTTAATCAGAGGTCAATCCCGGTATGAAAAAAGATTATTACGAAATTCTTGGGGTCCCACGGAATGCTACTCCCGAAGAAATAAAGAAAGCATATCGGGAACTAGCAAAGAAGTGGCATCCGGACATGAACCCCAACAACAAAAAAGAGGCTGAGGAGAAGTTTAAAGAAATCTCCGAAGCCTACGAAGTTTTAATGGACCCCCAGAAGCGTCAGCTCTATGATAATTACGGACACGAAGGTGTCTCACAGACCTTCCGGGGTGGTGGTTTCACCTGGGACGATTTTACCCATTTTGATGACCTGGAAGATATCCTCGGTAATCTCTTCGGTAGTTCCATATTCGGCGATTTCTTCGGCACCACTACCCGGACACGCACCGCACAGCAACGGGGCGGTGATATAAAAGTTGTGTTAAGGGTATCGCTGGAGGATATTGCTAATTCAGCTAAAAAGCAGTTTAAGGTAAATCGGTATGAATACTGTTCTGCATGTGCTGGGAAAGGAGGTTATGATTTTGCACCATGTTCTCA
Source organism: candidate division WOR-3 bacterium (assembly GCA_039802205.1). Classification (NCBI taxonomy): domain Bacteria; kingdom Pseudomonadati; phylum Caldifarciminota; species Caldifarciminota bacterium. The sequence goes on along the minus strand of JBDRWD010000040.1, from coordinate 10,169 downwards.
GTGCGGCGGCCGGGGTCAGATAAGAACCACAACCCGCAGTTTCTTTGGCACATTTACCAGCGTCTCCACCTGTCCTAAATGTCATGGTAGTGGCGAATTAGTAAAAACCCCTTGTGCCAAGTGTAGCGGAACAGGCCGGATTAAAGTGCAAAGAACCGTGGAGATAAGAATTCCCAAGGGTGTGAGCAATGGTCAATACATTGTGCTCCGTGGTGAAGGACATTACGGTCCTGGTGGTAAAGGCAATATCATCGTGGAGTTTGAAGAAAAACCCCATGAATATTATGAGAGGCGAGGTGATGACCTTTTCATCCAGGTGGCGGTTCCCTATTCCACCCTTATCAGTGGCGGCACTGTAGAAATCCCCGGACTTAATGGAACAAGGGAAGTAGTAAAAATCCCTAAGGGTTGTGGTGCGCCGGAGATAATAAAGATAAGAGGTAAGGGAATGCCCAAAATCAATGGGGGCACGGGTGACCTGTATGTGGAAATAGGCCTAAAACCTTTGGCAACCTATGACCGTAATTTCACAAAATTGATTGATGAACTTAAAAAATATGAAGGCGAACCAGTTATCAAAAAACGCATTTAATATGCATACCCAAATGCACAATCTCTTTTTTGTAAAAGAAGAACAAATTCAAAACGCCCAGATTTTGCTTACGGGTCCAGAATTCCATCATATAAAGAATGTGCTGCGGAAAAGACCGGGGGATACGATCTATTTTACGGATGGCAAAGGCAAAAGATACCACACGGTGATTGAACAGATTTTGCAAAATGCGATGGTTATAAAGATTCTCGAGGAAGAACTGATACCGAGACAAAATCCGTTAAAACTCTATCTAGGTATTGCACCACTCAAAGGTGGCCGTACCGATTTCATCATCGAAAAAGGCACCGAACTCGGGGTAAGTGGGTTTATCTTTTTCCTTACCCAGTATTCAGTGGTGAAAAACCTGACCCAACCCCGGCTTGAACATTTCAAAAAAATTGCTTTGGCCGCGATGTTACAATCACAGCAATATTATATGCCTGAAGTATCATTTGTTGATGATATTCAAAAGGAATTTAACAAATATGATTTGATTGTTGTGGGTGACAGAACCGGAAAAGATAAACTCCAACCTGGTTTGCAAAATATTCTCTTATTGATTGGGCCAGAGGGTGGTTTTTCACCTGAAGAACAAAAAACTTATTCTTCCTATAATGCCCGTTTTATTTCTTTCAGTCCCAATCGTTTGCGAAGTGAAACTGCCGCCCTAGCAGGCATTGTAAATATCTACAACTATTACAATCAATAAAACCCAAAAATATGAGAACCCTGGGCGGTTAGTAACTGAAGAAAGTAAAAAGGTTTGTCCTACATCTAACTTTAAATTATTAAGCAACCTTGACCACTAAATAAATCTAAGAAGTGAGAGGCATCACCCTTGCGTGCCAAAAATCCCCCCATATAGGGCAAGGCTTTAGTTTTGCGCTCAACCAGTGGCACCGGAGCAGAAAAATATAGTGCCGATAAAAATTTCTGGTGGCCGCAGGCTTCAGCCTGCGCATGGTCTTTTTCATAGGATGTAGCCGCAACCTTCTGGTTGCGTAGGGTCTTTTCTATAGGATTGAAATAATCGCAGGGCAAACCTTCAGGTTTGCGATATTGTAGCGGTGCGATTTATCGCACAAATTTAGTTTTGGTGTCCTTTCAGCCTCCGGGCTGAATATAATGGAGGAAAAAAATGAAATTTAAGTTAACTTTAAGCACCATTTTATTACTGGGCACAATAATCATTCTCAATGCCCAGTCCTATCCACCCGATGGGTGGAGGTGTAAAATGTCTATTGCCGCAACACTGCAGCAGCCAAAATTCCCTGAGATGGTCGTCAAAAATGATGCTATCCATGCCATCTGGAGTGATAATCGTGAAGGTAACTACCGGGTTTATTATAAAAATCAACCAATGTTGGGTTCACCTGGTCAAGCGAGGTCGCAATTTCTGAGGCTGGCGATATGATACCCGATGCCAAAAGAAACCTCAGTATCGCCGGCATTGACAATTATCTCTATGTGGTTTACACCACGAAATTAGAAATTCCCCATACTCTGAAGTTCTGTCGTTCAACCAATGATGGCGTAACCTGGGAAGGATATTACGAAGTTGCCGATGCAATTTATAACTTACCCGAACCTTCAATCACTGCGGATAACGACTCTATCCGTTTGGTTTTTCGTCAGGGCTCATATATTGTTTACACTGCCTCCGGCGATCATGGTAATTCGTGGAGTCCATTTGATATAATTGATGCGGGTGGTCCTTATCCTGAATGCTGTCCGGATATAACAACTTTCAATAATAAACCCCATGTCGTTTTTGTAAGCAATGAAGTGAGTTTAGCATGGGAGATCGGCTACATATTTTACGCAACACCTTCTGCCCAGGGCTGGTACACAACCTGTATCCTTGTTGACCCCTGGAATCAAATCTTTTACTATCCGCACATTGCACTTGATCAGCAGGGGTATATCTATGCAATCTGTGAAGATACACTAAGAGGTCCTAACACAGGTCACATTAGATGCTTTGCCTCAACAGATGGTGGAGAGCACTGGGATACGGGGACTTTAGGTGTAAATGAAATAGAAGGTTCTGATTTTCTAATCGCGGGGACAAATAGGCTCTTCGCAGTCTGTGGTGATGCGAACTATGTTTATGGATGTTATGGCAATTACTCACCCGGGGTAGGTTTTGACTGGGAAAGTCCATTTATACTTGAGGATATTAGTCCCGTTGAGCCCCCAGCCTGTAAACCGCACTGTTGTATTGTGAAAGGGAATATTGCAAAACACCTGATTTTCCATATCGGCTATGGCAATAATCAAGACCTTGCGTATATGGCAAACGACGACCTCTTGCTTTCTGATACCCCAGAGGCGACTGCGTTTAACTCTGCCAATCATCTGGTCAGGGATATATTCAGTGGCACTCTGCACCTTGTCTATCAATCCCAAGGAAGAGTCCATTACTCGTTCTCTAATGATGGTGGTGAAACCTGGTCACCGTATCATATTCTTGAAGACCCTCAGAGCCAGCAAAAAGAATATGGGCGGTACCCATCGGTAGGATTGGTTCCCGGATTTTTTGCCAGTAATCCCTGTGTGGTGTTCATTGATAACGAAAATCAGGTCAAGTATCGTTATCGGGACCTCAGCGGTGAATGGCAGGGATTTACGATTCTCCCTTCTGTGGGTCTTGAACCTGGACCTCCGGCAGTTGCGACCTATGGTGGCGATGTCTTTGTTGCCTTTTCCGTAATGAACTGGGTAGGTGGTGAGGATTATGTCAGTGCAGTTTTATTCTATCAGTTTAATGCGACTGCGACCGAACCGCCTGAACCTTATATTATTGACCAGGCAGATGATGGCACGCTGTATGGCAGTAATGTGGCAATAACGATTGATGGCAATGGTGACCCTCATGTTGTCTGGAGCAAGAAACTTGCACCTGATAGACCTGAGGATATTTTCTATCGGTGGCGGACTGACGGCAACTGGCAGGATATAGAAAATATTTCCCGGCAGGACGATGCCCCTTCAACATATCCTCATCTTGATGATCATGGTAATTATCTTGCAGTAGTGTGGCATTATGACGGTGATTATGAAATCTGGCGACGGGAGAAAGATATTCCTAATAATAGGTGGGAAGATGGAGGAGGTTACAGCCAGCCATATGCTGTTTGTGCCTATCCGGTTAATGCAGCTGTTGATTTCTCGGTCTGGTGTGAAGCACCGATTGACCAATTTGACATCCGTTACCGCAGTGAGACCTACGGCTATGGCTGGGTCAGTCAGGCATCTGAAAACGAATACTTCTGCCATAGTTATTTACAGAGAGACTGGTATCCCTGGGACCTCTATACCATCTTCACTAAAGGTGATGCAACACCCTATCAGATTGTCTGTGTCCATCAGCAGTTTGGTGATGCACCGCCCGGCAGTGAATCACCGTTATACATAGTAGAAACAGGTAAAAACACGCCCTCAGCATTCTGCAGACAGCGTGACGGGATAATTAATTACAGCAATTGTTCGGTTGATTATGCAAATAGCGAGTTGATATATGACCTCTGTCTTCTTGACCCTGCTTTTCCTTTCCACAAGGTTAAAGGCACTGCCTACTTTGAAGGCAATAGTAACCGAACCTATGAACTCTGGATTAATGGTGTCAAAAAACATACCCTGACAATAAAACCGAATGAATCTTATGATTTTGAGGTGTTAATTCCTAATGACCTGTATCGTGATGCGCATCGGATTACCTTTTCAATAAAGAATCCCAATAGTACCGGTGTCGCGCTTGCGGGAATCAAGGTTTATCGGAAGGTCGATGAGAAAGGTGGTGGTGGTCCGCAATCCTTAAGAGATAGCAAATATTCACCACATAATCAATTGGTTGCATTCCCGAATCCGTTTTCACAAGAGACATCCATTAAATTACAGATTACAGATAATAATCAAAAGATTTCTTTAAAAGTTTATGATGCAACCGGGCGTGTGGTAAAGACCTTCAACAAGATTCGGAATAAATCAGACACTTCCGCACATTCGCTGTTATGGTCTGGGTTTGATGACAATGGTAAGCAATTGCCTGCGGGAATCCACTTTGTGGAATTAAAATCAGGTAATCAGTCAATGACTGAAAAGGTGATTAAGCTAAAATAGTAGTATTACCGGGGAGAGGAGAGTTCTCCTCTCCCCGTAAGAATTCTCAGTATGAAAAGGATGGGGAACTATGAAGACACCATGGCTTATGATTCTAATTGCCGGGTTTGTTATTCTGGGTGAATCTCTTAGTTTCCGCAAAGTCACGGAGTTTCTGAATGCCGACGGTACTTGGAGGGCTCAATGTTTTGATACAGACCAGGATGGGAGACAAAACATCATTTTTGGTAAATATGGGGCAGAAGTGCTACAATTCTGGGAGCATATCGGTTATGACAAATACATATTAGAAGATACAGTAAGTCCAAAAGTTCCACTTTATAGTATCGGCTTTTTAGATACTGACTCCCTGGTGGATATGGTGGGGAGTAAGTTTGGTGGTGGTTCCCCGTTATATGTGTATGAATCGCCATCACCCCATGCCCATCCAACTACCATCGTGTGGGCGGATAGCGGGTTTAATGGCATTGCTGGTGGTTATATTGTTGATCTTGATCAAGATGGAATAAGAGAAATTCTCTTCAGCTATCACTACAATTACCAACCTCCATGGTGGCATTATACCTGTGTTTATGAGAACACCGGTGACAATCAATATACCCTGGTCTGGCAAGATACGATTCCTGACGCATCATATTTTATAAATGGTGATTTTGACCAGGACGGTCAGATAGAATTTATAAGTAGTAATGCCGAAGGATATGTTTATGTTTGGGAATGCGTTGGTGATGACAACTATCAGTTAATATTCGAGGATACATTACCTCGCCCCGGCAGCTACGACATATTTGCCTCTCACGATATGGATGGCAATGACAAACCCGAGTTTCTGCTTAATTCATTATTTAGCAAAGCCCGACTGTATCTTTATGAATCAATAGGGGACAATATCTATGAATATTTTCCGGTTGATTCAACTCAATTACCGTCAAATTGGTATCACGCATTTAGTATCTGCGGTGATATTGACGCCGATGGTATAGAAGAAATTGTCTGGTCAACCTGCAACCGTTGGCATATTATTAAAGCGACCGGGATACATCAATATCAGCGCGTTTACAGCAGCGATTGGACCAGCCACCAGATAGTGGAGTTGAACGTTTATGATTTAAATGCCAATGGCTATCCTGAGGTAATTGAGTCTTGGTATGAAAACGGCATTCCGACTTTACATGCTGTTGTCATCTGGGAGATTGAGGGGGTGCGTTTACACCAGCCTAATGGCGGTGAGGTTTTGCATCCAGGACAGCAATATCCCATTACCTGGGAAAAGTTTGACCCACCGAGTGCGGATTCATTCGCTTTATTCTTCTCATCAGATAATGGGAATACCTATGATACAATTGCCCTGGGAATTCCAGGAAATGATACAACTTATCAATGGCTTGTCCCTGATGTCATCTCTGATTCCTGCAAGATAATGATCTGGGCTTATGGACCGCCAAGACCCGGTGAGAATAGACCCCGGGGTGTTGCCTGGGATTTTGGTGATTTTAAGATAAGACCATTAGGGATTGAGACTGATGCAGGATACCGGATACAGGATGCAGGTTTAAAGATTCTACAGAATCCAGTATTTGATGGTAGAATAAAAATCCAGTATGCAGTTCCACAACCATCAAAGGTAAAACTGGTTATCTACAATGTCTTAGGGCAGATTGAGCAGATCCTATTCGATGGCTACAAACCTGCGGGCATCTATAAAATAGAGACCGGGCAATTGATAGGTGGTGTGTATTTTGTAAAATTATTTGTTAATGAAAAGGTAATAACGAAGAAATGTGTGATTTTAAAGGATTAAAGAGCACTGAATCCCCCTTATCCCCTCTTTATAAAATGGGGACAGAGAGGGATTTTATTGACCTAACATTCCTGGTTCGTCTACTAAAAGGCACTGTCTATTTTGAAGGGAATGGTAACAGAACCTTGAAGATTGTGGCTAATTTTATACTTCACGCAACTAAAGGCAACCGCAAGGCAAAAGCCTTGCCCTATATTCTGGCCTGTTCTACTCCCGTACTGGAGCTGAGGCTTTAGCCCCGTGTCCTGGAGTGCGTTTGCTAATGCGAATTTCCGGTGCCAAACTTTAGCGTCCATCTTCAAATGGACGATTGACAATATTCAGTTTTTGATTAAACTTTACCGTGCATCTTGACTACGGCATCTTATTGCTCTTTTCTCTCCTCATTCTTTTTATCATCGTGGGCCGTCTGGAATGGATAAATCACGAACGGAATATCCGCGCCATACCATTGCGCATCGTGGTTAATGGCACACGGGGTAAATCAACCGTAACCAGATTACTGGGTGCTGCACTTAAAGCTGGCGGATATAAAACCCTAACCAAGACCACCGGGACAAAACCAAGGATGGTTATTGATAACCAATTTGAGGAGCCCGTAATTCGACCCGGCCGGGCAAATATCCGAGAACAACTTGCTATCACAAGAAGAGCTGCCCGGGAAAATGTAACTGCACTTGTGCTGGAAAATATGTCTCTAAGACCAGACCTTCAATGGATTGAAGAGAGTAAAATAATCGCTCCCCAGATTGTGGTGATCACGAATGTAAGGGCAGACCATCTGGATGTAATGGGACCAACCCTGACCGATATCGCCAAAAACTTCATTAATGCAGTTCCATCCCATGCCAAAATTTTCACTGCGGAGAAAAATTTATATCCACTCCTGGAAAAACTAGCAAAGAAGCGGGGGTTAGAAATCTTTTTAAGTCAAGAAGACGAAGTCTCTCTTGAAGAATTAAAAAATTTTCCCTATGTTGAACACCGTGAAAATGTTGCACTCGTTTTAACCATCTGCCGCCATCTGGGTATTCCTCGGGATAAAGCCTTAAAGGAGATGTATCGGTATATCCCGGATTATGGTGTTTTGAAAAAATATCATCTGCAACTGGGAACCAAAAAAGTTACCCTTTATAACGCCCTGGCTGCGAATGACCCGGATTCTTCTTTTCTGATATACGAAAGGATTGGCAAACCTGAGGAAAATCTTTATCTTCTCATCAACTGCCGTGCTGACCGGATTGACCGTTCGGTGCAGCTTGCAGAATTAATAGGTACGAAGATAAACGCTAACGCTTACTTCGTCACCGGTGGCGAGACCCATGTTTTCTGTCGTTATGCTCGGAAAAATGGTATTGATAAAAATAAAATTTTTGACCTAGGCAATCGTTCTTTTGAATACATTTATCAGGTGCTCGCCAAGGAGATAAAAGATGACAGTGTACTCCTGGCGCTGGGCAATATCGTAGGCTATGGTGAAAAGCTTATTGAGTATCTGGTCCAGCACGGTAGTCTGTCTACCCCACAAAGCCGAATATGATTGTAATCGCCGTAGGATTGGGAATGATGTTTAATCTACTGCTCACCGAGACGATAGGACTTGCTGCTGGTGGGGTCGTGGTTCCTGGCTATATCGCCCTCAACCTACATCAACCCGACATGGTAATTAGCACCATTATCGTAGCACTGGTAACCTATCTCCTGCTCCGTTTTCTTTCCCGCTACATCCTGCTCTATGGCCGAAGACTTTTAATCGTCGCGATTATCATCGGATATCTCCTTGGTTATCTTACGCACATTTATCCCTCACTAACCCTGGAGACCTTAAAGCTTGATATCGTCACCATCGGTTTTGTTGTTCCTGGACTTATTGCCTACTGGATGCAACGCCAAGGAGTTATAGAAACACTGAGTACCATGCTTATTGCCGCGGTGCTGGTGAGATTGATTATAATAATCCTGACTGGAGGTGCGGTATTTCTTTAAAACTCCGAAGTGGCAAAGTCCCCAATTATATCCTCATTGTAGTGGCGATTATCGCTTTGTTTTTTATTTATTGCGTTTTTCATTATCAAACAAAAATTTATGCCCCTCATTACCAAGAAAAAATTGCCAGTGCCCGATTGACCCAGACATTTTTTGAACAAGTAAAAATCCAAAGATTGAAATTGGGTATTTTAATCGATCCGGTGAATGACCCTAATCAAACGGGATTGATTGGGATTGAACATTCTCCCATCACAAGTGAACCGGGTGACCTTAATGCAAAATTGACTACTACCAATCCCAATGTCGCCGGAGCACTTGTAGAGTTATTAAAAAAATGTCAGCTCAAGGAGGGGGATATAATCGCCGTTTCCTTCAGTGGCTCATTTCCAGCTTTAAACCTGGCAACACTTGCGACTATCCAGACGCTCAACCTACAACCACTTATCATCACTTCTGTAAGTTCTTCAATGTGGGGTGCAAATATTCCTGAATTTACTTATCTTGATATGGAAAAATTTTTATTTCAGAATGGTCTTTTAAAATTTCGTTCGGTTGCTGCTTCCCTGGGAGGTATTGATGACATTGGTAGAGGATTGAGCCCAGAAGGTAGAAAAATCCTTGAAACAGCAATAGAAAGAAATGAAATTATGGAATTGAAATCAAAAGACCTTGAAGAGGCGATAGAAAAAAGATTCAGATTATATTACGAAATTGCTGGTGAAGAAAAAATTTCCTGTTTTATAAATATCGGGGGCGGTGCAACTGCACTCGCAGGATACGAATTACCTACAGGAATTTTAGACCCATTGAAATATTCTTTCCATCAAGGGCTTGCTGGCAGGTTTCTTAAAAACGGCGTAAAGGTGATAAATATCAACAACATTGGAACCTTGACGAGGCGTTATGAACTTCCCATTGCACCGATACCCCTCCCGGAAATTGGCGAAGGGAAATTATATTATGAAAAACGTTATTCGGTCATTCTCTCCACAATCTTTTTTGTCATCCTCAGTTTGATAATCTTTGTGGTCTTGAGAATTGATATTGATTATTACATCAGGAGGCATAAAAATGATTAATATTATTTTATTTTTTGTCCTGAATCAGGTTGTAAACATTTCGCCAATGAATGAAGTTAAAATAAAAATCCAGACACAAAAAGAAGAATCTTATTATGTTCTGACCAAAAAGCAACCATTAGAGATAAAAGTCTCAGGGCCAACCTGGCTCCGGGTCTATACAAGAATTCCCTGGTCGGGTGAGAAAAAAGGTACAAAATTATACAAATTAATTCTACAGGAAGATGACATTAAAGAAAAATTTATTACCCTGGAGAGCGAGTATTCAAAAGTATCCCGTATTGATAATATTAGATTGAGTAAATGGCGTTCTTTTTATATAAATGTCCCAGAAGGAAACCACTCATACCGTTTTATTCACTGGCGTGCACCAGGTGATACAGTCTTTTTGAAGTTTACAAATGAATCACCCGGTAAATGGCAGGATATTACACCACTTTCTTATAATGCCAAACTTGAACTCATTGAGAATGAGAAAATTGTTAATTATTTTGAGGCGACTCAGGAAAAACCAGTTATATTAGAAATAGAAGGGCCAAAAAAATTAAAAATAATCTCACGTTTTAATTTAAAGACAGATACC
>JBDRWD010000039.1 GCA_039802205.1 candidate division WOR-3 bacterium | reverse complement strand
ACGAGACCAAAAATTGTTTAAAAATCAAGGTATCTCCTTTCTGATTCAATTCTGAGCGTGGTTTGAGCCACGCCTGGGGACATTTTACCTTTGAAGTTAAAGGTGACATTTTCGCTTTGAAACGACAATTCTGCATCACACCTTGACAATTTTCACTAAATGATTATACTTTAATATAGAATTAGGAATTAATTTTTGTGAGAGGAGGTGATGGAAAGGGCAAACAAAAATCCTTTTGGATGTTTATAGTCTTGACATCTCAAAAGGGAAAGAAATAAAAATAGGGTTAAAACAAAAGAGGAGGTAAAGATGCTACGCGCTATCTATCTATCTATCTATCGGACTATTGAGTATTCTCTTTGCTCAAGGTCCATATACCCTATCCTTTGACCTTTCTCAATTTGAATTTTCAGTTGAGAATGGTTTTGATAGGGTAAGAGGAATAAAGATGTCCGCCACAACGGACACGGACTACATTGACTGGCTCACAAGACAGGAATTCATCTGGTATGGTGATACAATTATAGGTGAACCACCACCTTTTGCAGTGGGCGGACCCGAAACACTCGTTGTTCTCTACACCCAAGGTTGGGATGTATTTCCAGCGCAGCCGGTTCCCGACTTCTGGCAAAGTATCTGGGATGTCAATTGTTCCACCCAGTTTAGTATAACAAGATGGTATAAAGAAATGTCCTTTGGCGAACAGATAATTTATGCTTTTCCCCAAGCGCATTGGGATGGCAACTGGTATTACTGCTTTCAAGTAGATACGATCACCCCTCCCCATACTCAACGATGGGTTTGGTACCGTTATTGCCCCAAAGCACTCGCAGCCGCAGATCCTGAAATAAATTTCGCCAATTACACTGTGCCTGGACAACCGGCACGAGTTGTAGTTCTTGCGCTTTCGCCTGGTGGCGGTAGCGGATTATGTTGGCCGGGTGGTTGGGGATTATTCTCTACTAATGATGTTTTTCCAAACGGAGAACCTGTTTATGTTACTTTTTTATGGGGTCTTCGTGGCGATGCTTGGGCAAACACGTCTCATATTGCAATGAATGTTCACGAGTATGGTCATTGTTGTGGCTGGCCTGATACTTACGGAAATGTTTATAATGTTACGAATTATAATATGGGTTCATTCTGTGGACATTGGGGGGCTGGTTTTTGTCGGTTTCATGCGTGGGTAGATGCAATGCCATCTCCACTTAATCCGCAATGGCGGTATGAAACTAAAGATAGATACACAAACCAACCCTGGCTCACTCCTACTGAAATAACGCAAACGCAGTTAAACTATCCAATTATGCCCTTGAGAGAAACATACAATGGCGAAGTCCTCAGAATCAGACCAACCCAGATGCCGGGAATTTCACCCAGTGACACCCAGACTTTTTTGATTACTAACCATCAATGCCTTACCCCTTACGAATACAATTTCCCTGATTCTGGACTTTTAATCTGGCATGTCACCCAAACCAAAACTGCAGTAGGCTGGGATTGGCCCGATACCCGGCGCAGACGTCCGGTAAGGGTGGAATACGCCACTGGATTATGGCAATGGGATTCAATTCAAATAGATGGCAAGTGGCATTGGTGGCCAACAACGCCCGACCCGATTTCTGGCTTTGATAGCCTTGATATGGGTAGACACCTATATACTGCACATCCGGAAGGTGTATGGCCACCAATCGGTGACCCCTTATGGCGTGGCTTTGGCAGTGCCGGTGGGTTCTGGGATCCACCAGAATACACCAGATTTGACGCCTTCACCAATCCATCTACAAACTTCTATGACATCTGGCATCCGCCAATCTGTCCTGAATGGATTCACTCCCATTTTGCCTTAAGAAATCTTCATCCTGACCCGAATGATAATACAATTCTTCGGGCAGACATCTTATTGAATTATGTCCAGAGTGATGTTGCAACTGCAACATCCTATAACAACTCAAGGCACATCGTCTCTGATGCGGCAGGGAATGTCTATATTGTCTATGAAGCGGGTGGTTATGTCTATTTTACAAAGACTAAAATAGGCACTATGGTTTGGGAGCCCGCATATCCGGTTGGCAAAGGAAATTCGCCTTCAATTGCTCTTGATAACAATAATGTGCCAAATATTGTCTGGGTGCATAAAGATACCCTATTCTGGGCAAAAAGGCAGAATTACTACACCTGGCCTAAATATGCACTCTATAAACCAGTCCAACCGGGCTGGGAGGCATATTTTTGTGAAACGCCTTCTTTCGTCTGGGACCATACCGGCTATGGTCATATTGCCTTTGAGAAATATATCTATGCCAATGGTGTCTTTAGTCTGCTTTTATACGGAAAACTTGACCCGGCGCATCCAGAACAGATAACCTGGGAGATGGTGGATTCTGATTATGGCTTAATCCGTTGCCGATATCCTTCCATTGCAGTTGATGGTTTGAATAATCCACATATTGCCTGGCAGAAGGCTGGTGAAATCTATTACCGCCAGAAAGATGCAAACTGGAGTGAAATTAGAAACATCTCAAATTCAACGGATGATTCCTATACACCATTTATAGAGATTTCTTCTAACTGGCTCCATATCGTCTGGGTTGAAGAGCCTACTATACCGCCCGACCAATTCTCAAATATCCGGCACATCAGGCGCGACCTTGGCACAGGATTGTGGTATCCACCACAGTGGGTAGAAACCTCGCCCGTCTATTCAAAATTACCACAGACAATAAAAGGTGAGCACATTGTCTGGACCGAGTATGAGATTCCTGATGGGAATATAGAAATTTATCACAGTGTCTGGAATTATGAGACTGGTGCTTGGGGACCGCCAGAAAATATCTCAAATACCTTGAATACTTCAAATGCACCCCAGGTTACAATTGCAAGTGGACCTCCATTACCAAACAGATATCTGGCTACAATCTGGTGTGAGGATGATGGTGTACTATATGAAGTCCGCAAGGATAAAAAACTTCTACCCGAACCCTGGCTCTTTACTTACATTGAACTCGGTGGCGAGATTTCATCACCATACACAGTAGAAAGGGATGGCTATATTGTCTACGGGGCGGAGGATTACAAAACTGTTGACTACGATTCTACAAAACTCATCTATCGGATAACTGGTTTTGAAGATAACTACAAATATCGGATAAAATTTATCCTGTATCACGAATTTAATAACAAGCAGAAATTGAAGATAAGAATTGACAACAGTTGGACGCGGAATGTCTGGGTGAATCCTGATGAATTAACTGTGGTTGAAGGTATAATTCCCGAAGCACTTATCAAAGATGGCGAGATTTTGATAACCGATGAGATTATTCAAGGTGACCTTGCGGTCTTAAGCAGTATTATAATCTATCAGGAGCCGAAAGGACAGGGTGGTCCGCAGGTGCAGGAAGTAGTGAATATAGGAAACAAGGCTGAGCCACTTGTTATAAAACCAAATCCAGTAAAAGATAAAGCAGAAATCTACTATCAGGTTAACTCACCAGGAATCGCAAGCCTTGCGCTCTATGACATTACCGGGCGCAAAGTAAAATCATTCATAAACAGCAATTTGGAGTTAGGATACTATAAATTGAACTGGAATGGAACTGATGATACCGGCAGAAGACTTAGTGAAGGGGTTTACTTTATTCGGCTTGAGAATCAAGCAGGGTCACTTACTCAAAAGGTAATAATAATGAGATAATTAATAACCGGGGCTCTCAATTTTCATTGAGAGCCCCGCAAATGGAGGCGATAATGAGTAATACTTCAAAAATTGCTTATATGAGGATTATTACATTGCTACTTAATCTTGTTCTTGGATTTGCTCAGAATGAAAGATGGGTTTATCGCTACACTGGTGATTCAACTTATAATTATGATGAGGCACTCTGCATTGTTTATGGTTTGGATAACAATTTGTATGTTGGAGGATATAGCACTACTAATTCAAACGAAGTTTTTACTATAATTAGCCTGACTAACTCAGGAATAGAACGGTGGGTGTATACATCTGGTAATGGTGCCGCTCGTGCGATTTGTTATGGTAATGAGAGTATTTATTCTGCGGGAAGCGTCGATGGCCATTTTGCAATAATTAGTCTTACCCCTGATGGAACTGAGCGATGGATTTATCTGTATCCACAATCAAGTAATGCAATTTCATTATGCTTTGACACTGATGGTAATATCTATGGAGTTGGTTATACTCAAAGCAAAATTTTGGTTGTCAGTGTAGATATCAATGGAATTGAAAGATGGCATTACATCTATCCTACCCCCTCAGCTGAAGCATTACCTGGAAGGTCAATAACCTACGGTCTTGATGGAAATATCTATGTTGCTGGCTATACCGGCCCGGTATGGAATACCGATGTTACAGCAATCTCACTTACTCCATCTGGCTCAGAGAGATGGGTATATCTTTATAATGGTCCCGGAGGCACTTACGATTACGGCAATTGTATTGTCTATGGTTCAGATGATAATCTCTATATATTCGGTAGCACCTGTTATCTCGGTGGTCCTGGTTATGTTTTCAGCCAGGGGTTGACGATTTCCTTAGCCGCATCTGGTAGTGAGCGGTGGACATACATAAGTCCTGCTGACCCGAGTTGTTTTGGGAGTGGTGTACGTGGTATTGATGGTAGTCTTTATGCAGTTGGTGCTTATGGCTGGGATATTCTTTTTTTTCTTGTCGAGAGTATCTCTGATTCTGGAACCTATCGGTGGCAATATATTGACACAACCTGGGGATTTGGGACATCAATTGTATATGGTAATGACGGGAATATCTATGCTGGAGGCATAACATCTGATACCTGGCAAGGTGGGGAAAGTTACTTCACTGTAATCAGCTTTACAGACAATGGCACGCAGAATTGGACTTATAAAAAACATGGATATGGGAATTATAGCGATATTGCTCATTCGGTAGTTTATGGTTTAGATGGGAATATCTATGCTGCTGGAACCATTTGCGACAGCATTACTTGGGGTGATTTTGCTGTGATTAGTTTAAGTCCAACCGGGATTGAAGAGGATGAAAGGTTAAAGGTAAAAGATGAAAGGTTGAACTTGATGGTCTTGCCCAATGTTGTCAGGGACAATGCCCAGATTCAATATGCGATTCCAGAAAGACAGCGAATCCGATTAGATCTCTATGATGTTCTCGGTCGGAAGGTTAAAACGATTAAAGAAGGCATTGTTGATGCTGGTGTCTATTCTTATAGATTAGATTCATCCAATCTCAGTTCTGGTGTCTATTACATAATCCTTCAAGGCGAAAGAGAGTCAAAGACAAAGAAGTTGTTAATTGTGAGATAATGGAGTCTATAAGTATAATTATTGTTGTAATAAATGAACAAAGTCGTATTATCGGGTTCAAAGAGAAAGAAATAAAGGAGTTATTGCAGTAAAGATAGCTGACTCCTCTCCACTTTTGAAGCTTAAATTCCCAATATTGGATAGAATAGCAGATTTTCAATATTCTACATTAAACTAAAAATTGAATAAGCCCTAATCCTCGCCCCTCCCCTCTCACTTAAAAAGGAGAGGATAAAGGTGAGGGTCCCTTGAAATTTAAAACCTTTTATTGCACGATAAATCCTCCAGTTACACTTCGTGACAAAATCCATCAAGAATGAGAAAGACGGAGAGGCGCAGTAAAGATAGCAGTTGACAAATTATAAATTTGGCATACAATATATTGTTCGATGAGAAGGAGGTTTACATGGAGACAGTTTTGTCACCTAAATATCAAATTTTGATACCTAAGAAATTGCGGGAGCCGTTGGGATTAAAAAAAGGACAAAAATTACAGATTATAACTAAGGATGGGCTAATAATTCTCATTCCCGAGATAAATATCAAGGAGATGCGTGGATTTCTAAAGGGTGTAAAAAAAGATGGGTTGCGCGAGGATAGGGAAAGACTATGATTATTGTTGATTCCTTTGGTTGGATTGAATATCTCATTGATGGACCAAAGGCACAAGATTATGAAAAGTATTTACTAAAACCGAGCAAGATTATCACTCCAACAATCATTCTGTACGAGGTTTATAAAAAGGTTCGTCAGGAAAGAAAAGAAAGCGATGCACTTATCATATATGCACAGATGATAAAGACAAAGATTGTTGATTTAACTGCTGAAATTGCCCGGACTGCTGCAGAACTGAGTTTAAAGTATTCACTTCCTATGGCTGATGCAGTCATTTATGCCACAGCGAAAAACGAAAATTGTAAATTAGTTACCTCTGACCCACATTTTAAAAATTTACCTGGGGTGACATTCATCTAAATATATTCAGGAGGTTCTATGGCTGATAGTAAAGAAAATATTGCAGAAGCAGAGATTGAACAATTATATAAACGATTAAACAAAGAGGCAGAGGAGGGTGGTTATCACCTCAATCCTGATATAGATTTTACAAAACAACTCGTAAAATCATTAATCATCAATCAAAGGCGTTATGGCTATCAAGCCTGTCCCTGTAGATTGGCATCAGGCAGAAAAGAAGATGATTTAGATATTATCTGCCCCTGTGACTATCGGGATGCAGATATACTTGAATATGGTGCCTGTTATTGTGGATTATATGTTTCAGAAAAGGTTCTTAAGGGTGAAATGCAGTTACAATCAATACCGGAAAGGAGACCACCAGAAGAAAAGAGAAAGAAGGCTAAACCACTCCCGCAAAAAATCGCCGAGCCTCTCCCCTATCCAGTCTGGCGTTGTAAGGTCTGTGGCTATTTATGCGCCCGTGAATCACCACCCGAGGTCTGCCCGATATGCAAGGCAAAGAGAGATAGGTTTGAGAGATTTATGTAATTTGGTCGATTTTTTATTTCGGATCTGGCAATTCCAAAAATATATGTAAGATAGAAATATGTATTCCATTACGATGTGTTCACTATAACCTGATTTTCTGATAGTCTGATACCTTTAACCTTTGCCCCCTTGACATTGTCTAAAAATTGATTATAATGATTATATGATTGAAATGATTTCAAACTTAAAACAAATTAAAGAAACATTAAAGAAGGTTGGTTTAAGACCTACTTTCCAGCGAATCAGGATATTGGAAACTCTTTATAAATTTAGGTATAAACATCCGAGTGTAGAAATGATATATAACGAACTAAAAGATGAACTACCAGTAATTTCAATGACTACAGTTTACAACACAATGAATGCGATGCATAACAAAAAAATGCTCAATGCTTTGACAATTACGGGAATGGACATACATTATGATCCTAACCTGACATCCCATCACCATTTCTATTGTAACAGTTGCCACAAAATTTACGACATTGATATAAATTGTCCCCTTGGGAATGAAAATAAGAAAAGCATTGGTGGACACAAAATTGAGGAGGTGCATGGGTATTTTAAGGGAATATGTAAAGAATGTCTAAAAAAGGCTCAAAAAGGCGATAAAAAGATAAAAAAGATAAAAATAAATGGGCAAAATTTTAAAAAAGGAGGTAAAAATGCCTAATGTCACCAAAGTAGGTCAGATCTTTAAATGCGAAATATGTGGTAATGTAGTTGAGGTGAAAGAAGTTGGCGGCGGTGAATTAGTATGCTGTGGCGAACCGATGACCCTCGTCAAGTAGAGCAGGGCTCCAGTCTTGCAGACCCACGCCTTGTAGGGCAAGGCTTTAGCCTTGCAATAAAAATAAACAAACTGAAAGATTTGCTCTACATTGCTACAGGAATTACGAAAAGGGAGTAGATAATGAGGAAACCCAAAGTCCTGTTCTTATGCTACCATAATTCTGCCCGAAGCCAGATGGCTGAGGGTCTTTTGAGAGAACTTGGCGGAGATAAATTTGATGTTTATAGTGCCGGGATCGAACCGACCAAGGTCCACCCACTCGCAATAAAGGTAATGCAAGAAATTGGTATAGATATTTCAAATCAGAAATCAAAATCCGCAGTTGATTTTTTGAGCGAGCATTTCGGGTATATCATAACGGTTTGTGATGATGCAAAAGAAAAATGTCCGGTATTCCCGGGTATTGCGATGCGCCTCCACTGGCCGTTTGAAGACCCGGCATTGGCCTCGGGTAGTGAAGAAGAGAAATTATTGGTCTTTCGCAAGGTGAGAGATCAGATAAGAGAAAAAATAATAAATTGGTTAAATGAGTTAAAAAAGGAGGAATTATGACAGACCTTAATACCTTATTCCAGTCTGCTGACTGGAAAAAAGAGAAGCATGTGCCGGTAATTGAGGCACCACAAAAAGTAAAAAAAGGCGAAAATTTTAAGGTTACCGTGAGTGTCGGTAAAGAAATCGCTCATCCCAATACAACCGAACATCATATTGCCTGGATTGATGTCTATTTTCATCCAGAAGGTGAAAAATTTCCATATCAGATTGGCAAATTTGAATTTATGGCGCACGGCGCATCAACAAATGGTCCAAATACAAGCACGGTATATACCCATCCGGAAGCCACCTTGACTTTTAAGACTGAAAAATCAGGCACAATTATTGCTTTCTCCTATTGCAATATCCACGGCTTATGGCAGAATTCACAGGAGGTAAAGGTTGAGTAGCCTCTGTCCGAATCCGCGTCTTTATCCGTATGAATCTGTGAATTTGCAACGCAAATAAGGGAGGTTAAAATGAAAAAAATGACTGAGAAAGCATTATTGGAAGCGTTCGCTGGAGAATCAATGGCACATATGAAATATCTAATCTTCAGCGAAATTGCAGAAAAAGAAGGAATGCCCAATATTGCAAGGCTCTTCAAGGCAATTGCCTATGCTGAACAGGTACATGCCACAAACCATGCAAGACACTTAGGAATAATAAAAAAGACACCGGATAATCTTCAGACCGGTATTGATGGCGAGACATACGAGGTTGAAGAGATGTATCCGGTATTCAATAATACTGCTAAATTTCAGAATGAAAAAGGTGCTGAACAATCAACCCATTATGCCCTTGAAGCAGAAAAGATTCATATGAAGATGTATACAGATGCGAAAGCAAGTGCGGAAAAAGGCAAAGATATAGATATTAAAGAAATCTACATCTGCCCTATCTGTGGTTTTACCCATATTGGAAAACCACCTGAATACTGCCCAGTCTGTGGTGCTCCAAATAGTAAATTTAAAAAATTCTAAGGTATAATGTCTAAAACTAATCTCTCAATCGTCATCTCGGGCGAGGCAGGACAAGGGATAAATGCGGTCAGTGAAATCCTGGTAAAGATTGCTCAATCATCAGGACTTTATGCCTTCTCCTGGAGTGAATTGATGTCACGAATCCGGGGCGGAATAAACTCAACTCAAATAAGAATAAGTAACCAGCGGGTACGGGCACCGATAGATAGAATTGATATTTTAATTCCTTTGAAAGAAAAGGCATTCCATCACCACAAGGAACACATCACTAACGAAACATTCATCTTAAATGAATTTCCAATCAGTAATTATAAGTCATATACCATTCCCTATTCGCAGGTGGCAAAGGAACTTGGAAATCCTGTCTTTGCCAATATTATTGCAGTTGGTGTGCTTGTGGGGTTAATAAATATTCCATTTGAAAATCTAACAAATCTTATTAAAACACATTTTCTTGCCAAGGGTGACACGATAATAGCCAAGAACACGCAAGCTGCAAAATATGGTTTTGATCAGGCTGAGGAGATAAAAAAATTGAAAGCAGTAAACTTCATCCCCAAGTTTAATGAAAATGTTCGCAAGGAGAAAGTTATTGATGGTTCCACTGCCATTTCCCTCGGTGCGATTGCTGGAGGAGTAAAGTTTCTTGCTGCATATCCGATGACACCTTCAAGTGGTGTCTGGACCTACCTTGCACGGGTTGGTAAAGATTTAGATATAATAACCGAACAGGCAGAAGACGAAATTTCGGCTATGAATATGGGGCTCGGTGCTTCTTATGCCGGTGCCCGTGCTCTGGTTACCACTTCAGGTGGGGGATTTGATTTAATGACCGAAGGGTTAAGTTTAGCAGGAATCCAGGAGACCCCGATTGTAATTCACCTTGCCCAGCGTCCAGGTCCGGCAACAGGGCTACCCACCCGCACTGAACAAGCAGACCTTGAACTTGCCCTTTATGCAGGCCATGGTGAATTTCCACGCATTATTTTTGCCCCAGGGAATTTCGAGCAGGGATTCTATCTAACGAAAAAAGCATTTGACCTTGCTGATAAATTCCAGGTTCCGGTCTTTGTGCTAACTGACCAGTTTTATATTGATTCCTTTTACAGCGTGGTTCCATTTACTTTTGAAGGTCATGAAACTGAAAGTTATATTATAGAAACTGGAGAAAAATATCAGCGTTACCAAATTACGGAAACAGGGATTTCACCGCGGGGAATACCTGGTTATGGTAAAGGCATTGTCAATGCAGATTGTCACCATCATGATGAAGATGGACATATCTCTGAAGACCTGAAATTGCGCACCCGGATGGTGGATAAATTGATGAATAAATATAAGTCTATAAAAGCGGAGCTAATTGAACCTGAATTTTATGGTTCCCCAAATTATAAAATACTCGTATTATGTTGGGGCTCAAACTATGAGATTGTGAAAGAAGCAATTAAAGTAATAAACTCGGATGATGTTGCGATGCTCCATTTCAGTCAGGTCCACCCTATCCATCCTGTTACCCAGCAATATCTGAAAAAAGCTAATAAATTAATTATGGTTGAAAACAATGCAACCGGGCAGATGGCAAAATTGTTAAAACTCAATTTTGGTATTGAAATAAGGAACTTAGTTCTAAAATATAACGGATTACCATTTACTGTAGAAGAAATTATTGAAGCTGTAGGAGGTTTGATGTGAAAAAAGAATTTTCCTGCGACCATATAGGTCTATTCACAAATAATGCAGATAGGTTGATAAACTTTTACAAAAAAATCCTGAAATTTAAACTGATCTCAAGCGAAAGACTCCAAGCAAATGTTGTTAAAGCTCTTTTCAAGATAAAATCCACTGCCTGCTTTTATCGACTGAAATCGGAAGACCTATTATTGGAGATATTTGTACCACATTCAAAGAAAAAAACAGGGAAAAGCATCGTTCGTTATGGTATCCATCATTTCGGTATGATCGTAAAAAATCGGGAAGAATACATCAAAAATCTGCGACAAAAGAAAGTAAAAATCATCACCCTAAAACGTAATGGACATAAGGTTTATTTCATTGAGGACCCGGATGGGAATTTGATAGAAATAAGGGAGGCAAAATAGATGAATCGGGATATGTTCGCTCCAAAAAATATTGACATAGCTTGGTGTCCGGGCTGCGGTAATTTTGGAATATTACAGGCATTAAAGGATGCATTAATCGAATTGAATATAGAGCCAACAAGATTGGTCCTTGTTTCCGGCATCGGTCAGGCAGCAAAACTTCCCCATTATTTAAAGACAAACTTATTCAATGGCCTGCATGGAAGATATCTCTCAGCCGCTACTGCCATAAAAGCCGTCAATCCTGAATTAACAGTGATTGCAGTAAGTGGCGATGGCTGTACCTATGCCGAAGGCGGAAATCACTTCATCCATACAATTAGAAGAAATCCGGATATTACAAATATTGTCCACAACAATATGGTTTATGGTTTAACCAAAGGACAGGCATCGCCGACAAGTAAGATTGGTTTCAAAACCACGGTGCAAATAGATGGCGTTTTTGAGTTGCCGTTCAATCCCATTGCTGTTGCAGTCGCCCTTGATGCCTCATTTGTGGCAAGAACTTTTATCGGCGATATAGATCAAACAAAAGAAATTATAAAACAGGCAATCATCCACAAGGGATATGCACTCGTGGATATCCTCCAGCCCTGTGTCTCATTTAACAAAATTAATACCTATGCCTGGTTCAAAGAACATACTTATTATCTTGATGATTCTTACAATCCATTGGAGCGCTATGAGGCATTTAAAAAAGCCTGCGAAGAAGACCCGATGCCACTGGGCATAATTTATAAAAATCCCAATCGGAAGGCGTTTGAAGATAATCTCAATGTTTACAGGGAGGATAAAATCCCAATAATATGGCGTGATACAAAGAAAAGGCTAAACTACATAAACAATTTTTTTAAGGAGGAAGTGTGATTAAAATCGGTGACACAATTCCTGATTTCGTTTTGAAAGACCAGCATAATCAGGATGTAAAATTGTCTGATTATAAAGGTAAAAAGGTTCTTTTGTCTTTCCACCCCCTTGCCTGGACAGGTGTTTGTACTAAGCAGATGAAGGCATTGGAAAAATATAAAGCAAAATTTGATGAATTAAATACAACTGCCTTTGGTATTAGTGTTGACCCGGTGCCTTCAAAGCATGCCTGGGCGAAAGATATGGGAGTCAGAGAAACAAGATTACTTTCAGATTTTTGGCCCCATGGTGAGTATGCAAGAAAACTCGGAATATTCAGAGACAAAGAAGGATTCTCAGAACGGGCGAACATCATAATTGATGAAAATCAGAATGTTATCTGGATGAAAATTTATGATATTACCCAGCTTCCTGATATTGAGGAAATAATAAAATTTTTAGGTGAAAGGAGGTAAAATGAAGAAGCGAAAAACAAATAAAAAAACTGTAAAAAGAAAAGTTACAAGCATCAACAGATTATTAGCACAGGCACTGGTTGCCGAGAAAAAGGCACAGGATTTCTATACGGATGCGGCAGGAAAGGCACAGAGCGAAGCCGGAAGAAAATTATTCATGGAACTTGCTGGATTTGAAGCACGACATTACGAATATGTAAAGAGTATAATGGAGGCACGCAAAGGTAAGATTGGCTTAGACATTACACAGTTTACAAAAGCATCAAAAGAGGTCAAACCCGAGGTCTCGGGTGAATTTGAACCCAACAAAGATGAGATAATTGATGTTCTTAATATCGGCATAAAAGCTGAGAAGATGGCGATGGAAAGATACCTCAAGATTGCAAAGAGTATAAAGGACAGCGAAGGTAAAAAATTATTTGAACAGCTTGCTGAAGATGAAAAACGACATCAGGCAATCCTTGAGGCTGAGGTCTATAATCTCGCAAATAAAGGCACGATTGTGTGGGGAGAATAGCATTCCCAAAAGAATTTCTTAATCCGTATGGTAGTCTCAGAGTATACTCTGTACTATAATGTCCGTATTCATTCGGATGTGTGAATGCAAAAAGGGGGTGCATAATGATAAGTGGATTGATAAAGCCTCTTGGCATAATTACATATATCTGTGTACTACTTGCTGTCCTTACTGGTTCAAGGGTGATAAAAGTGCCTTTAAAGATCCACAAACTCTTTGCCTTTATCGGGATTATTATAGCCACTATCCACGCCTTGCTTGTCATTTATCTTACATATTTTTGAGGAGGTCGCAATGAAAAATTTAATTTTGATTACCATTCTAATTATCGCAATTGCAAGAATCAGTTATGCCCATCCGCCGAGCGATATCGTTGCTGAATTTGATACAACTAATAAGATTTTGCAGGTTACAGTTCAACATCCAGTTCGCGATGCACAAAAACATTATATAAACAAAATTGAAATTGAACTTAATGGTAGCAAGATAATAGAACAAAAAAGTAAACAGCAGACTGATAATACAATGCAAAAGTACCTATACATATTACCTGAAGCAAAACTTGATGATAGTATTTCTATTGAGGCATATTGCAATATTTCCGGTAAGAAAAAAATGGTGATACAGATAAACGAAATAATAAAAAAGGTTGAAAATTAAATAGGAGTAAAAATGGATAAATTAACAGAAAAGAGAATGCCCCTTCTGGGAGATGATTTCCCAGAGATAAAAGTCCAGACCACCCATGGTGTTCTGGAACTACCAAAGGCGTTTGCGGGTAAATGGTTTGTTTTATTCAGCCATCCTGCTGACTTCACACCTGTCTGTACAACTGAATTTGTCGCATTCCAGAAAAGATATGATAAATTCAAGGCACTGAATTGCGAACTTATCGGTCTAAGTGTTGACCAGGTCTTTTCACACATTAAATGGGAAGAATGGATCAAAGAAAAACTTGGGGTTGAAATCCAATTCCCAATCATTGCCGATACTGGTGCAGTAGCTGAAACACTTGGGCTTATTCATCCTGGGAAAGGAACAAATACGGTCCGGGCAGTATTCGTGGTAGATGATAAAGGTAAGATAAGAATTATTCTCTATTATCCCCAGGAACTCGGCAGGAATATGGATGAAATCCTAAGGGTTGTAGAAGCAATGCAAATATCTGATAAATACGGTGTAGCAATGCCGGCGAACTGGCCCAATAATGAAATAGTAAAAGACCATGTAATTGTTCCACCGGCAAAGGATGTTAAGACGGCTAAAGAACGAATTGAAAAAGCAAAAGCTGGTGAGTTTGAGTGTTTTGACTGGTGGCTATGCCACAAGAAATTGAGTAGATAATCAAAAAAGGAGACCCTTAAACTCATCTAAAATATGATGGAATATTTAACCAATAAACTTCATCCGGTTGTTTTTGCCCTTCTTGCTGGTCTCTTTACTTGGGTTCTTACGGCTCTTGGTTCATCATTTGTCTTTTTGAAAAAGGAATTCAATCAGAAGTTATTTGACGCAATGTTGGGATTTGCCGGCGGTATTATGATTGCCGCAAGTTTCTGGTCCCTGCTTGCACCGGCAATCGAAATAGCCAGAAGATATAATTCTTTTCTCTCCTGGTTTGCTCCATCCATAGGGTTTCTTCTTGGCGCAGTTGTTTTGCGAATCATAGATATGATTCTCCCCCATCTCCATCTTGGTTTTCCAATAACTGAATCTGAAGGGATTAAAACTTCGTGGCACCGAAGCGTATTATTAGTTCTGGCAATCACACTTCATAATGTTCCAGAAGGGTTAGCGGTTGGAGTGGCTATAGGCTCTGCCGCCAGCGGATTTTCTGATGCGACACTTGCCGGAGCAATGGCAATAATGTTTGGCATAGGTATTCAGAATATACCCGAAGGTTTTGCCGTCTCCATATCGCTCTACCGCGAGAAAATATCAAGATTCAAAAGTTTCTGGTTTGGCCAACTATCGGGTTTGGTAGAACCAATTGCTGCTGTTGTCGGTTGCTCTGCGGTGCTATGGGCACATTATTTATTGCCTTATGCGCTTAGTTTTGCTGCTGGTGCGATGATTTTTGTAGTTGTAGAAGAAGTGATACCTGAATCACAAAGAAACAGGAATGTAGAATATGCTACAGGTGGAACAATCATTGGATTTTTGCTTATGATGATTCTCGATGTTGCCTTTTCTTAAAAAGGAGAAAAAATGAATGTTAAACAAACAATTGAAAGAAGACGTGCTTACCGGTCATTAGAGCCGACAGAAATAACAAATGATTTAATTGAAGACCTTGCTAACTGTGCCCGATTATTCTGTTCCTGCTTCAATAACCAGCCCTGGCGTTATGTTTTTGTTTATGACAAAACCATCCTGACTGCATTACATTCAGCACTATCCCCAGGTAATGAATGGGCACAATCCGCAAGTATGATTATTGCTGTCTTCAGTAAACCTGATTTTGATTGCATAATGAAAGATAGCAGGAGATATTATCTATTCGATACGGGAATGGCAACTGCGGCAATGATATTGCGGGCGACGGAACTGGGGCTTGTCGCCCATCCTATTGCAGGCTACAATCAACAAAAGGTGAAAGAAATCTTGAAAATCCCGGAAGATATGGAAGTTATAACCCTTATAATTGTTGGCAAACATTCTGATAAAATAAATCCAGTTCTTTCCGAAAAACAAATTGGAGCAGAAAAAATTAGACCTGAAAGACTGCCCTTGGAGAAATTCATATGGCACAATCAATATCAAAATTAGACTGCCAAAAATTCTGCCAGGCACTCCTTGAAAATCTAAATAGAGGGGTCTATTTTGTTAATTTAGATACAAAGATTACATACTGGAATAAAAAGGCAGAAGAGATAACCGGTTATAAAAAAGAAGAAATCATAGGTAAGGGCTGCAAAGATAACTTTCTTGTTCATATCAATGAAGAAGGTAAACAATGTTGTGATGATCAGGAACTCTGCCCAATAATGAAAGCACTGAAAACCCAAGGTCCTTATGAAACGGATTTGTATTTTAAGCATCGTGATGGTTACCGGGTTTTTGTGCATATAAAGACGTTTCCAGTATTTGATGAAAATAAAAAGGTTATAGGCACGGTAGAAATATTCTATGATAATACAGAAATTGATGAACTGAAATCGAAGATCCAGGAACTTGAAAGGTTGGCACTCATTGATAGTCTTACAAAAATTGCCAATAGAAGATACATAGAAATCCAACTGCATTCTCGATTGAATGAGTTTAAACGATTCGGCTGGCAATTTGGTCTTTTATTCATTGATATTGACCATTTTAAACTGGTTAATGATAAATTTGGACATGATGTTGGTGATAAAGTCTTGAAAATGGTCGCCAATGTGCTTGCCAAAAATTCTCGTTCTTTTGATTTAGTTGGAAGATGGGGTGGAGAGGAATTCATTATGATTGTCCCAAATGTCAATGATAGCCAATTATATACAATTGCTCATAAATTTAAGAATTTAGTTGCTCTCTCCAATTTACGTGTTGGTGCCGAATCAATCGGTGTGACGATATCAATTGGAGCAACTCTCGTCAAGCCCAAGGACACATTAAAAACACTAATAAATCGTGCCGATAGGCTAATGTATCAAAGCAAACAAATGGGAAGAAATAAGGTGACGACTGATTTTGAAATCCTTTAGCCTCTCATCCAAATTCCATTTTTGTAACTATATTATTTTCCGATTTGTAGCAACGGAATAAAATTCTTATCATAAGGAGCAATGACAACCGTATTATTCGGAGAAGTATAAAGATGCTGGAGATTTTCAAGGTATTTCCAGGAAAGGTATGCCCGACCGCGGTCGCCAACCAGGGACTGAGCAATTATTTGTTGTGCTTCCGCAATGCCAGTAGCTTCGATTTTTTTTTCTTTCTGCTTCTTTTTTTTCTTTTAATAATACAAACTCCATTTTTTGTGCTTCTTGTTCAGCTTCTAATTTTGCTTCAATAGCATTTTTGACCTTCGCGGGCAGGCTAATGTTTCTCAATAAAACTTTTTCCAAAACAATGCCTCTTTTGTTAAAATCTTCTGCCAGTTGTTTTTCAATTTCTGTCTCTAACTCTTGTCGTTTTTCTGCATATATTTCTATTGCCTGGTATTTAGAAGTAGTATTTCTAATTGCCGTCCGGGCAGCAGGCCGAACAATTTTTTCCACATAGTCAGCACCAATTTTCTGGAAGACAGTACCTGCTTCTTCAGGATTTAGATGATACCAGACGGTCAAATCCATTTTGACCTCCAAACCATCTCTGGTTAAAGCGGTGATGGCATCATCTCCTTTGACTTGTCCCTCTTCATAGGCAATAGACATTGTATAGGCCTGAGTGCGAATGCTCATAATATGCAGGTCAACAAATGGATTAACAATGTTCAAGCCCTCATGAAGAATCGATCTGGTGAGAACCTTACCAAAGAGGATCTGAACGCCTACCGAACCAAGTGGGACGTTTCGTAAGAGGGAAAAGAAAATTAATAAGGTTCCCAAAAATCCGACTCCCCAGGTGACATATTTTCGAATCCGCAATTTATCATCCACCCTGTCGGTCTTCACTCGTTATTCTATATAACGACCGCAAAACGAAGAGCATCACGATCAGTAATAAACCAAGAATAAACACGTTGTCTCCTTTTAGGTTATTATATTCGGATTTAAATTATATGCAGGCAAATATCTAATCTTGCCTTTGGTTAGTAGATGTGTATACTTGGCCAATGAATGGCGAAAAAGAACTAATAATAGCCGCGCAAAATGGCAATGAATTCGCCTGCGAAAAAATTTTAAATCTTTACAAAAATCGAATATTCAGCTATGTGCTGCGTCTGGTAAAAAATTATGACGATGCCGAAGAAATAACCTTTGAGGTTTTTATAAAATTTTTTAGCACGATTAAAACATTTGACCCAGCAAAGCCACTCGTTGCTTGGTTATTCAGCATCGCCCACAACCTGGTGATTGATTTTTTTAGAAAGAATAAAGTTGAGTATGAATACCTTGATGAAAAACATGTAACAGCAGAGAACTTTATCGAAAAGTATGAATACCAGAAGAAAATAAAAATGCTTGAAGATGCGCTCCAACAATTGGCACCGGTGGACCGGGAAATATTAATTCTTTTTCATAAAGAAGAGTTATCATATCAAGAAATAGGCAGAATTATAAACCTTCCAATCAGCACGATTAAAATCCGCTTGCATCGGGCACGGAAGAAATTAAAAATGCTCTTAAAGGAGAAAAATCCCTTTGTTGACACCCCGTGATTTTAATGGTATAATAAATTATGGAAAGCATTATTCGGAAAATAGGTCGGGAACAGCTGGAAATTCTTTTTGAGATGACTAGCTCTCTGAGCTCTACCCTGGAACTATCAAAAATTTTAGATATTATCATCGAAAGTGCAAAAAATTTGCTCAAAGCCGAGGCAAGTTCTCTCTTATTGCTGGATGAAACGACCAATGAACTTTATTTTGCCAGCGTCACCGGGGAAGTATCCGAGAGATTAAAAAATCTTACTGTTCCCCTTGATAAAGGGATTGCTGGTGCCTGCGTACGCGAAGGCAAAGCAAAAGTTGTCAATGACACTACTAAGGATAAAGACTTTTATCCCCAAATTGATAAATCCACGGGTTTTGTAACCCGTTCAATCATCGCCGCTCCACTTCGGCTCAGCGGAAAAACAATCGGGGTCATTGAAGTTCTAAACAAAAAAGACCAACAGGAATGGACAGAAGAAGATAAAGATTTATTAATGCTCATTGCCTATCAGGCAGCGCAGGTGATTCAGAATGCACAAAACCATATGAAGGTACATGAGTATAAGGATTTATTAAAAAATGAGATTGATTCAAAATATGCTTTAATCGGTCGGAGTGAGCAATTTAAAAATGTTTTGAGTCTTGCGGAAAAAGTTGCACCAAGCAATGCTTCGGTTTTAATTTTGGGTGAAAACGGAACAGGTAAGGAACTGATTGCTCGTTATATCCATCGTTTGAGCCCAAGAAGGGATAAACCATTTATCGCGGTAAGCTGTGCCGCAATACCCTCGACCCTGCTTGAAAGCGAATTGTTCGGCTATGAAAAGGGCGCTTTTACCGGTGCATTCACCCAGCATAAAGGCCGATTTGAATTGGCCAATCAGGGGACTATTTTTCTTGACGAAATCGGTGACATGCTACCTGAAACGCAGAGCAAACTTCTAAGGGTATTACAGGAGAAGGAATTTGAAAGGCTGGGTGGCACAAAGACTATAAAGGTTGATGTTCGAGTCATTGCTGCCACAAATCAAAATCTTGAAGAGAAAATAAAACAAAAACAATTTCGTGAAGATCTCTTTTACCGGTTGAATGTATTTCCCATATATATCCCACCATTACGCGATAGAAAAGATGACATTTTGATTATTGCCGAGCATTATCTAAGTTATTATTCCAAACAGATGAATAAAGATATCAAAAAATTTTCAGACGAAGCAATTGACCGATTGCTCAATTACCCCTGGCCTGGGAATGTCCGGGAACTTCAAAATGTCATAGAACGCGCAGTGGTTTTGACGAACTCCGATACCATTAAACCTGATACGCTGATGCTACCAAGCGAACCCATAGAATTACCCATGACATATGATAAAAGTCTCAAAGAGGCCGTAGAGGAATTTAAAATGAAATACATTAAAGAGGTAATAAAAAAATGTGGTGGCAATCAAAGAAAGGCAAGCAAAATTTTGAAGATCCAGCCTACTTATCTATCAAGACTTTTACACAAAAAGAGATAAGTATTAAATGTAGGGCAAACCTTCAGGTTTGCATTTATTTAAATTCAAAGATGCAAAGCTAAAGCCTCGCCCTACAACTATCTGTCGTTTCCCTCTTGGTTATTTGCCGATAAAGACGAATTTGCCTCTCTTTAAATCATTACCATTTTGAACGACATAGAAATAGACACCTGATTCTACTGGCAAATTCATGTGGTCAGTCCCGTCCCAGATTAACCTTTGATTCAGGTTATCAAATTTCTTTATCAGCCTTCCCGTAGCATCATAAATGGTTAAATTAGCTGTCCGATCAGACATTTGGGCAAATTCAAATTTCACACTTCTGGATGCAGGATTGCTATGCAATCTCACAAATGATTCTATCTGCTTTTCATTTTCTGTGGTTATTCCTACCGGGTTATTACCAATTGTCAGTGAGAAATTTACGCTCTGGGTAATGGTACAGGTATCATCTTTAAAGGTAAGAATCATCTTTAGAGGCTTCACTGTGCCCGGTATTGCATTTCGACTGCATCGAATTACAAATCTTGAATTTCGGTTATCCCCGGTACTCTTTCGATAAATCTTCGGGAATGCAGCGGTTCCAGTTTGGACAACAATCTGGGTATCCAGAGAAACGAGTTGGGCGGTGATATTATATGCGGAATCAAGGGGATGAATAGCGCGATTTCGGATTCTCACCCATAAGTGCGCTGTTTCATTCGGATCAAGTTGACCGGTGCTATTGCCCAAGACAGTATCGGCAACTACCGGTTGCGGATTGTCAAAGAAAACACCTGCAATCTTGGTGAAATAGATATTAACCGGACGGCATTGGTTAATATTGTTTTGAATAACCGTATAGTCGTTATATCCCTGCCAGAAATCGGTCTGATTCGTCTCAATGCTGAAGGCATAAGTGACAAACTTAGGCACACCATTATGTAGGGTATCCTTCATTTCCCATTCAATGGAAGTTCCATTCGCCGCATAAAGAACCCGATATATCGGACCTGTGCGCGCCGCAGAAAATCCATTCTTCGCCCGCATTGAATCAAGAATCTCCCAGACTGTGACCGAATCTGGGATCGGCTCGGCACTACCAGAATAGCCCCAGACACAGAGATTATATGCACCATAAGAATGGTAATCAATCTGGGTCCTTATTTTCTTGGGTAAGAAGAAATCACGTGCATTCTGAGTCTCTATCTCCGACCATCTTGAAGGACCGCGATAAGCATCAGAAGTTACCGTTGGGCTTGAACCAGTATTATCATAACCCCATTTATAACCATAATTACGATTTAAATCTACACCCGCAGTTGATGAACTCTGCCCTGAATATAAATGCCGGTTCTTACGGATGTTACTCGTTGCACCACCAGAATCAGAATTGTATCTATAACCATCTGGATTCATCACCGGTATAAAATAAATTTCACGATTATTTACAAACCAAGTGACAAGAGAATCTGTGCCATAATTAGTTAGTAAATACTTTATGTAATCAATGCAAAGGGTCGTTCCCATAGGCTCCCTTGCATGGGTTGCACCATTGAAACAGACTGCGGGCTCCATTTCATCAACGAGAGGATTATCCGAAATTTTGAAAGCAACCATCTGCAATCCTTGGTAGGAATTACCCGCACTATAGTATCGGGTAATGTTTGGAAATGAGTTTGCAAGGGTTTGTAATGTATCCCTCATCTCCCAGTAGGTGTAGAAATAGCCAAAGTCCCTTAATATCTGTGGGTCTCTTGAACCTGCCATCTGGTAGAATTTTTCCGCAATATCTTCATAGGTGATAACGGTCTTAAATCCGAGATTCTTTATCTGCTCGTATTGCTCTTTTGTTGTATTTAGCACGAGATAATATTCACCGTTATCTGCCTGTTGAACCGTGCAGATATCCAGTTCACCAAAGAGCGTGCCCATTTTTGAGAATAATTCATCCGCATCCTTGAAATATAGCCATACCTCCATCTTGTTTGACGCCATTCCCAGCGAAACCAAAAGCATTACGAGACTTAAGCATCGGATAATATGTTTCATAAGCCTCCTTCTGTTAAGATTATTATAATAAAAAAATAAATAAAATCAAGGGGGAGATTGCTCTCCCCCTTTTCGTTATCTTACTTCAACAGAATTCCGCGTGTATTGAACGATTTATCTTCAATCTGGAGGCTGAAGAAATATACTCCGGATGCAACCTCCCGTCCGAGTTCATCATCACCCGACCATTTTGCAGTATAAACACCAGGGGTCTTCGTTTCATTGACGATTGTCCGAACAACCTGACCAAGGGTATTATAAACTTTAAGAGTTATCTTTGCCTTCTTATCCACCGTATAGAAAATATTAACCGAATTTCTTGCTGGATTCGGCGCCAGACTTATCCTTTTTGTTCCCGGGTCAACATAGTTCGTAAATTCCTGAACTCCAATCCAGTTCTTCATCTTCGGCTGTTTAGTTGTAAACTTGATTGCCCTACCGGCAACGAGCGGTGCCGCACCGGTGTCATAGACTTTATTAAAGAGATAGCTCATGCCGTATTTTTTCAACGAATCCTGCTGTCCGACCGTGCAGCTCGTTGGATTAGTGACCCGCCGATATTGAATTACAATATCATTGCGCATTCCTGGACCAGCGGTAGTGGAATCATAGATTATATACTGGAATGACTGGAACATATTGGCAAGGGTAATGAAGGAATCACACTGAATTATCAGACGGTGATTTGTAGCATCATTATAATACCACCAGGTAGCAGGGGAAGAACCATTGAGGTCATCCCAGAATGCTGCGACCATATTAGGCACTGAACTCTGTGAACCATAATCCATCATCTTTGGTAATATACTATTGTATTGAACAGTGCTCGTCTGTCTGCCGAATGCAATCCAACCATTGGAACAGACTGAAATACTATCTGTAGTTGCACCGCCGAGTCTCTTTGCATAATGTCTGATTGTGAAGGGTGAACGAATGCGCAATGTGACATCATTGCCACCAGTTCCAATACTCGTCCCAGGTCCACCTTGATTTGCATTAATATTGATCCAGTTGTATACCGGGGCTTCGGTATAGAAGGTGTCTGTATTATCAATCATAAAATAGCCAAAGCTATCCGGACCGCAAATCGAACCCATTCTTAGCTGATAATACAGTTTTCTTGTATAAGTTCCGGCAGTTAGTTCTAATTCAAATGGTACCAGTGTACCAAGCTGAATAAGTGTATCTGCTTGGAGTACAAATGGGTCGGCTCCATTATGACCCTTTGCCTTGGGATTGATGTTTCCAAAAGTTGCGGTAGAGTCTATGATGGTTATATGGCTGTTCGTGGTGCGAAGTTTACCACTGACGCTGGTTGCAATTGCAGTACCCAGATTAACGATCGTATCCACCAATGTAATTCTCTCAGAAGGATCAAAATACCCATTACCATTGCCATTCGGTGCTGGGTCAAGAACGACCGTGCCAAATTCAGCAAGGCGCAAATCAGGCAGTGAACCAGAAGCAGGGGTAAAATCAATCGCTCTTTTTGCACGCACTCTGCCAGCACCATACATCGTGTCTTTACCTGCAGCCCCCAAATCAAGGGCAGTAAACTGCATTATACTATCAATCTGAGCAACGGTTAAATTAGGATTTTTAGAAAGTAATAATGCCGCAACTCCTGCCAGAATCGGTGTTGCCATTGAAGTTCCTTGCCAGCCACTGGAATACCCAGTGTTATTGTTATAAGCACAAGAAGTTATACCGACTCCTGGGGCAGCAATATCAGGCTTCAATATCCCAGGCCCTGGTCTGAACGGATAGTCCCAGTACCACGGTGCATCTTCCCAGCACGAAGGACCACAGGAAGAGAAACTTGCAAGTACATCTGTATTATCAACAGCCGCACAAGAAATTGCACCACCAAGCCTACCCTGTGCTTCTGATGGATGATGCCAGGGTGGAGGAACATCACCTGGGCAGCGGAGGTTATAAGGAACTGGACAGTAGGTACTTCCTCTTTCGTTTCCAGCGGCAATGAAATAAGGAATTCCGGCAAGCGCGACATTCGTTACTGCTTTGCGCCACATACTCCTTCTTGGCGTCCAGGCGACATACCAGCCCAAAGACATTGAAATTACATCTGCTCCATGGGTTGGTGAAAGCGGCGGTGAAATGCAAAATTGCATCGCATCAAAGACATTCTGTTCGGAAATCGTATCAGGCATCGGATAGGCAATGGATGTTCTCACCCTGCAAACCATCAATGAACATTCGGGTGCAATCCCGCAAGTATCACCGGCGGTGCCGTTTGAGGCAATCTCTCCGCCACAACAAGTACCATGACCATTCTGATCAATCGGGTCATTATTGTTATTCTCAAAATTCCAGCCATGATTTGGATAATTCGGGTCATTCCACATATGACCAGCAAGATCCACATGATTATAATTACAACCAGTATCAATCAATCCAACGATTACACCCTGCCCCCGATAACCTGCAGCCCAGCAAGAATCAGCTGCCACCTTGGTCACATGCCACTCTTTTGTCCGGTAATCAAGCACATCAATTGGAACCGGATTCCCATAGGTGAGTAGGATATTCTCGCTTACTATGTATGGATAGGCAATAAATGCGACATCTGGGTTATTGGAAATATCAGCAATTACATCCGGGGTCGCCTTGCAATAGAGTGCATTGATAATCCAGAAAGATTTTATGTCAGAGACTTTGTTGGCATTGGTCTGGAGAGAGAGATAATTGATGAGCGGCTCCTGGGTCCTAGCGGAAAGTTCTTTTAAGTAATTTACCACAGGATATCTCTGTTCGCGTCTAGGTAAATCAGCGACGAGATTTCGCAGGTAGTCTTCATCTGATTGTTCATTAAAAACAACCAGAATCTCTACTTTTTCATCGCTCCTTACCGAAGCGATGACCTCTTCAAGTTGTGGGTCAATCAAAGCCTTGGCTTCGACTGCGTCCACAACTGCAAGCATCAGTATCATTGCCATTGGGAATATTCTCATAGTACCTCCTTCTCAATTCTTCTGATCTTTGTCTGTGTTTCCCTCTTCATTATCACCCCCTTTCAGGATTAGATTCTTACCTGGGTAATTATAATGATCATTATTAAAATGTCAAGGATATAATGAAAAATAGTTATTCCCATATGCGGAATTTTTAATAAAATTAGTTAAACAGGAGGTACTAA
>JBDRWD010000038.1 GCA_039802205.1 candidate division WOR-3 bacterium | reverse complement strand
CGATGCTGGCCATCGGCATCAAGCGTAAAAACTTTTTTAAATCCCTTTGATTTAGCCTCCTGAAATCCTCGATTCAGTGAGAAACCTTTGCCCATATTTTTTTCGTTCACTAAAACATTAACTTTTAATTCTCTGCCAATTGTCGCGGTGCGATCCTTTGAGCCATCGTCAACTAGAATGATATTACTGCGTTCAAAACCTGCAGCAATAAGTTCTTCTATTATCCGGCGGATGCTTCTTTCTGCGTTGTAAGCCGGAATCACTACGCCGATTTCCTTCATGTATGGATAATTTTATACTAATTTTGGCTAAAGTCAAGATATCCCCGCACTGAGTCTTTTCCACTTTTTGTCAAATTATTTTTATGCACGCTGGATTATTAGAGGTAGCCGCACCCTTTAGGGTGCAAAATACCCTAGGATTTAAAAACATTTATCCGCAGGCTAAAGCCTGCGCCTACCATTTTACCGGTACAAGTCGAGAGAAAATCGCTAAAGTGTTGTCCTACAAAAGTACCCAACGTTAAATCATCGATTACCCTTATTATGTCCATGAGTTTCATATTTCCTTCATAAGATATAAAAAATATGGAGAGGACTCAGATTCCCGCAATCGCTTTAGCAAAAATGTGGTCTGGCTCAGCGGGCTAAAACTGTCGATTTTTTTGTTTTTACTACTCGGTGTTCGTAGCAATACTCAAGATAGATGATATACATTCCCGTTGGTGCCTTACCTTTGATTGATTCACCCTGCCAGTAAAGTGTGCCTTTTGCAGAATCTATTTGCTGATTCCGGCAGATATCGTAAATCTTTACTCCTCGGGTATCAAATACCGAGAGCGTGAGAAACCCCCCGGGCTGGGGTAAGCGGTAGTCAATCTGGAGCCGGTCATTCTGTCCATCGTTGTTTGGGGTAAAGATAGGAGGTGTAAGGCAGAGCTCACCGATTTTACCTACGACGCTAAGTTTTTTAAAAGCAATGTTATTGCTGAGATTTTTATCTTCGGGAAATTCAATCTTAAACCCCAGAGAATGTTCACCCTGGGCAGGTTTTTTATACTCCCAGTAGAGGAAGGCGGTATCAAGTGCCTGAACCGGGATGCCATAAATTTGGGACATAAGTTCAGAAGACTCTAATTGTTGATTTTGATTTGTGTCATCATATATTGAAACGGTGTAATCAGTTGTAGGACAAATTCCTTTATTCAAGACTCCAATGCGGATATTGACATTTTCGCCGGTCTCAACCTTGGCAGGGATGAATGCGATTAGGTTCTCATCAAACGCCAGGTCAAAGGCATCGGTGACACTATTTTTATAACCGGGGGTGCAACCTGCAGGGTCAATGGAGGGATGCCAGTTGGTCACCGTATCACCGATGTTATTATCAATCCGTTCCCAGGATATTCCATCTCCTGGGTCGCTGGGAAAGTTGTCAGGAATAAAAGGAGTCCCAAAACTCGTGGTGCAGCGATCAACATTTGAGAAGATGATGAGCGGATCATTGTTAGAAATGCCATCGCCAATGGATGTATCATCAGTGGTCAATATCAAAGTCCCTGGTGGAATGTTGTATGGCTGACTGTTTAATGAATCGGGGACAATATATTCCCGGTCAAGGATTAATGCGTATCCGTATGGATAAATAATTGTAGAATGAATTCGGACATTCGGATACTTTATCAGGATCGATTCGTTGTCCCAGGGTAATATTGCATCGGGCGGGGCATCAAAATCAGAGAGATAATAGGTGCTGAGGTCGATTGTATCTGGACTTGTATTATAGATTTCTACAAACTCATTGCGGTCACCATAAGGGTTTTCGGGACCACGGACATTGGACATGACTTCGGTGATTATAATGCGGGAACTGGTAATATGTATCAAAAAAATTAGTAGCATATATCTATAATACAAAATTTATTCTGCAAGTCAATAACTTTTTTTATTCTTAAGCCTGTTGACTTTTGCTTAATTATGATTATATTCTTTATGTGACAATTTTTGCGGTAATTGTGGGTGCTGGTAAAGGTAAGCGTTTTGGCGGTTTAAAACAATTTTTTGAATTGGCTGGGAAACCCATCATTATCCATACTGCTGAAATTTTTGAAAAGAATAAGATGGTCGATAAGATTATTTTGGTTGTGCCCCAGCGGGCACGGACCAGGATGGCAATTTTGGTCAAAAAATTTCGATTGCGAAAGATTTATAAAATTGTCAGTGGCGGAAAGAGAAGACAGGATTCGGTTTTAAATGGGATAAGGGCGATTAAAAGTGAAGACGGTATGGTGGTGATTCACGATGCCGTTCGGCCTTTTGTTTCTCAGCGTTTGATAAATCGCGGGGTGCGTTTATGTCGGCGCTATAAGGCGGTCATTTTCGGTATACCTATATTCGATACGATAAAACTGGTGAGAAATAAAAAAGTCGTGATAACCGTGCCTCGTATTTCACCGTATGCAATCCAGACTCCGCAATTTTTTGATTTGGCAAGTTTAAAAAAAGCTTATGAAAAAGTTGATTTCCGAAAAGAGTTTACGGATGAAGCGAGCATTTTAGAAAGCGCTGGCATGGATGTCTTCGTTTTTAAAGGGGAACCAGAAAATATCAAGATAACGACAAAAAAAGATATTATTTCCTTACGGGAAAGAGTATGAAAAAAGTAATCATCTTTGGCTCCACCGGCTCTATCGGTTTGAATACTATTGAAGTGCTAAAGCATTTACCAGATTACCGAATCGTCGGACTGGCAACCTATTCCAATTACCGGAGATTCTTTAAACAAATGCAGGAATTGAAACCGGAGTGGGGTGTCCTGGTGGAGAAGAGAGAATATAAGGAATTGAAAGGTTTTTTACCTAAAAAGAATGTGTTGTGGGGTGAGGAGGGATTAGAGGAATTAATTGACCGCATACAGGCCGATGTTTTGGTGGCTGCATTTTCCAGTGCGATTGGCATAAAAGCAATTCTGGCGGCGATAAAGAAAAAGTTGAGAATTTGTTTGGCGACCAAAGAAATTTTGGTAAGTTTTGGTGAGATTGTGATGCAGGAAGTAAAGAAAAGAGGTGTGGAATTAATCCCGATCGATAGTGAACATTCAGCAATATATCAATGTCTGGAAGGTAAAGACACGGCGATGGTTGATAAGATTATTCTTACTGCTAGTGGTGGTCCGTTTTTAAAAAAATCTATCCAGGATGTGCGGAAAGAAGAGGTCTTACGTCATCCTATCTGGAGCATGGGCAAGAAGATCACAGTTGACTCCGCGACCATGATGAATAAGGCGCTGGAAGTTATTGAAGCCCACCATCTTTTCGGTATTGCTCCAGATAAAATAAAAGTCGTTATCCATCCCGAGGCGATATGCCATTCGCTGGTGCAATTTGTGGACGGGAGTTTAATAGGTCAGCTTTCCCTACCGGACATGAGGCTACCCATTCAGTATGCCCTGACAGCTCCGGAAAAACGACCTTCGTTGGTGAAAGCGTTGGAACTGGATAAGATAAAACAACTTACCTTTCTGACCCCTGATTGTAAAAAATTTCCCGGTTTGAATTTAGCCTATGAGGCATTAAAAATCGGTAAGAGCATGCCCGCGGTGCTCAACGGCGCAAATGAAGAAGCCGTTAAAGCATTTCTAAACGATAAATTAAAATTTCAAGAAATTCCGGTGATGATAAAGAAAGCAATGAAGGCACATGTGCCCGTTGCTGGAGGAATTGAAGAATATGCCAAAGCCGAGATTTGGGCACGGAATTTTGTTGCCGATCTGATTCGGGCGAAGGAGGAAAAATGTTATTGATTACGGCGCTGGCTTTTTTATTTGTGCTTGGTTTTTCCATCACCATCCATGAATTTGGTCATTTCTTATTTGCCAAAATCTTTCGTATTCCGGTGGAGAAATTTTCGATCGGTTTTGGACCACCGATAATAAAAAAGAAAATCGGTGAAACCGATTTTAGAATTGCCTATTTACCGGTTGGTGGTTATGTTAAACTTGCTGGGGAAGAAGATGCAGAAATACCTTTGCACAAACCGAGTGCCCCGGAGTGGGATTCTTTATTCCCGGGTTTTTATGAGGCCCCTTTATTCCATCGGTTTATGGTGGTGTTGAGTGGTCCGGTATTCAATATTTTCTCAGGAGCACTTGTTCTGGTTATTCTTTATGCCATTTTCGGTAATTATGTAAATGCCTATCTGCGGGTAAAAGTTGAAAAAGGAGGCTATGCGGAGCGCGCGGGATTTATGGATATGGATTCACTCATTGCCGTAGATGGTAAGCTTCTTTATTCCTGGGAGGATTTAGAAAAGGCACTTGCATTGAAGAAGGATAGTCTTATTATGGTAACGCTCAAAAGAAACGATGAGATTTTAACATTACCGATAAAAAACAATCCGGATTCTTTAATCTTGAGTCCGGTAGTTCCACCGGTTGTCGGTTCTTTGAAAATAGGCGGGCCCGCGGATAAGGCGGGCATGAAAACTAATGACACAATTTTATATATTAACAACAAGAGGATTGCTACCTGGGACGAATTTGTGAATATTGTGCGTGCTTCCCGGAACATTCCCTTAGAGATTGTTTGGAAACATCAGCAGGAAACAAAAACTGCGGTAGTCACACCTATCTCATACTACGATCCGATTTTGCAGGATACGGTAGGTCAGATTGGAATTGTGATGCCTTTAAAGAAAGTACGTGTGCCTTTGGTAAGGGCTGTAACAATGGCGACCCTCCGGACTGTGGATTTGATTTATTTGACGCTTAAAACATTTTATCAACTTATTAAGGGTGAGATTTCCAGGAAGGCTCTTGGTGGACCGGTAGCGATTGCCAAGTTGACCGGCGAGTCGGTGCGCTGGGGATTTGAAAACCTTCTGAGTCTTTTGAGTGTGATTTCCATCAATCTCGGATTGGTCAATCTTTTCCCTATACCCGCCCTTGATGGTGGGCATATCATCATCGTCTTCATTGAGGCGATTCGAAGGAAAAGATTCAGCAGAAAAACTCGGCTGATTATCCAGCAGATTGGTTTTGCAATAATCTTCATGTTGATTATTTTTGTGACATTTAATGACCTGACAAGGTGAAAGTTTTATTTTATTATCCGGTTACATCGGCAAAAAGATATGAACCTCAGATCGCGATAAAGGGAAGTGCCTTCTTCCGACGCCCGAATTATGACGCGATGAGGCTTGCCTATTTATCACGCGATTGCAATTTTTACTACTTTGATGAGCGAACAGAGGAGCGATTTGAAATTTCCCCTGATTTGATCGTGCTGCCTGTTCCTTTGCATCTTGCCTATTACTCCCAAACCCTCGCCCAAAAATGGCGCAGTGAGAATATCAAGACCGTAGCTTATGGATTATATCCGGCGCTATTCATCTCGGAAGCTAAAAAGCATTTTGATGTGGTCGTGCGGGGCGATATCACCGCAGTCTGGCGTGATATTCTTAATGACTTTCGGAATGATAATCTGGCAGAGGTGTATGAAGCCGGTGAAAGGTCTATTAGTTTCCGTGTGGATCGCGAGTATGAAAAAAAATATGGTCTGACACCGATCATTTCGCAGTTGCGAACGGCCTACGGTTGTTATTGTGCTCCCGAATTTAGAGATTATTGTTATGAAAGTATTCTTCATAAGACACCACACCTCTGGAATGTGGATGAGATATTCCGGGAAGTGGCAGTAATGCCCCGCAAAATGATTTACATCATGGATGATGACTTCCTTCACAATTTTGATTATGCCTGTGAAATCCTCCGGCGCTGCTGGCGGCTGAAAAAGATGTGGATATTCCAGACAAAAGGAACTCTTTTTAAGCATCCCCAACTTGTCCAGTTTTTGAAAGAACACGGTGTGAGGATTATCTATTTAAAAGAGGATTGGCTGGGAGGTAATCTTGTGCAAGATATTTACCGTAAGGATTTTGTCAAAGAGAAAGAGTACGAAGTAAATATGATTCACGGTAGTAGGATGACCGTCGGTGCAAAGATTTTGCTCGGCTTTGATGGGGAAAATCCGAAATTTTACCGGGATTTTCTGAGATTTTTGATTAATATAAAAGTTGATTTTGTCGAAATAGCGGTGCGTACACCCCTCCCATTTACGGAAACCTATAAAAAATTAGAGAAAAACAAAAGAATCAATAAAGATATATCCCTCTATGACCGCTGGATGCCAGTGGTGCGTCTCGAGGGTATGGGACAAAATGAGTTATATAACCAGTTGGAATTTTTACGAGATGGATTTTATTCTTGGGAGACGATTATTAAACGTTTGATTCTGGTGGGCCCCCAACTTGGATTTTATAATTCTCTATTTTTTTATCTTATTCCCAACCTTTCTTACCGTGATAATTTTTTGGAGAAGGTGGGTTATCCACCGTAAATAAAAAGCGGGAGACGGGATTTGAACCCGCGACCCTCACCTTGGCAAGGTGATGCTCCACCACTGAGCTACTCCCGCATTACTAACCAATTATATCCAGAATTAAACAAAAGTCAACCCTGTGATTTAAATCAAATATAGTATTGCCGATGAGTTTAGCTGACTTCTGATCTGATCCAGGGGAAAGATTTTTGACTTGACAAAAAATGTTAATAGATTATAATAAAAATATAATCATTTAAATACGGAGGATATATGTTTCGGAATTTAGCATTGCGTATCGCAATCCTCTATATATTGTGGCGGGTTTGTATATTGCTTTTTCTGATCTATTTATCCTGAGCTTTGTCACCGATCCCGTTACCTTAACCCGGGTTCAGACCTATAAAGGTTTGGGCTATGTTATCGCCACCGGTTTATTGTTATATTTTTTGATTCGCAGTCAATTAGAGAAACTCCGACGTACAGACGAACTTTTAAAAAAAGCTGAGGATTTGAATAAAAGATTGTCCGAGATCAATAAGCAACTGATCGAATCCGAACAAAAAAGAAATATGTTCATTGCTTCAATGGGGCATGAGCTACGTCATCCTCTTAATTTAATAATGGGCTTCACCAGCGTTTTGCTAAATGAATATGCCGGTAAGATCAATGAGGAGCAAAGGCATCAACTCCAGATTATTAAAGAAAGTTCGAAACATTTGCTCTCGCTCATCAACGAAATTATTGAGATTACCAAACTGGAATTGACAAAGGAGGGGCTAAATTTAAGGCGGTTTGATTTAAGGAAGTTGATTTTTGAAATTGTCAGTCCTTACCAGACACTGGCTGAACAAAAAAACCTTAAAATCGAAGTTAATGCCCCAGATGAGGTAATAATTTTATCTGATGAAAGTCGATTAAGACAGGTGGTGACCAATCTTATTAGCAACAGCATAAAATTCACAGATAAAGGGTTTGTTAAAATTGAACTGATCGATGCTGGGGATTCGGCTGAACTAATAATTCAAGATACAGGTATAGGAATGAGTAAAGAGGAGTTGAGTTATCTTTTCCAACCATTCAGCATAAAGTATTTTAAAAATCGGCCGGATGTAGAAGGTACGGGTTTAGGACTTTTTATTTGTAAACGCATCTTAGACCTTTTAAACGGGGAAATTAAAGTAGAAAGTAAATTAAATATTGGAACCAGATTTTTAATTAAATTACCCAAGAGACAGGAGTTATTATTATGAAAATTTTGTGTGTGGAAGACAATAAAGAAGAGCGATATTTATTAGAAACAATCCTCAAACACGAGGGGTATGAGGTCGTGACTGCTGAAAATGGGGAGAAGGCATTGGAGATATTGCAAAAAGAACTGGTTGATTTGATAGTTTCGGATATTTTGATGCCGGTTATGGACGGTTATAGTTTCTTATCCATTTGCAAGCAGGATGAGAAACTACGAGATATTCCCTTTATTTTTTATACTGCCACATATACTTCGGCTGAAGACGAAGAATTAGCAAAAAAACTGGGAGTTGATTACTATATAAGAAAACCGGTAGAGGTAGATGAATTTATCAAGTTGATTAAGCAGATAATCGATAATTTTGCAGAGAAGAGATTGGTCTCTCGCCCGGTCGCATGTGTAAAAACGGAAGTGGTAACCGATTTATACAATAAGGTGTTAATCAATAAACTGGAAAGCAAAATAATCGAACTGGAAGAATTAAAGCAGAATTACAATCTTCTCTGCGAACACATCGAAGATTTTATATTCTGGCTTGATGAGAATGGTTATTTCACGAAAGTTAACTGTCAGGTGAAGATGTTTGGTTATACACCTGAGGATGTTGTCGGTCATCATTTCACTGAGTTTTTGACCCCCGAAAGCCAAAAGATTGCCTTGGCACATTTTGAAAAGGCAAAACAGTCAGGTGGGTCAGCGGATGAGTATGAAGTGAATGTGATAGGTAAAGATGGAGAGATTTTCCTTTTGAATCTCCGGCTTTACACGATTCGCGATAATGATCGGTTCCTGGGACGATTTGGGATAGGGCGGGATATTACAAAACTAAGAGCCGCGGAGAAGCGATTGAAGAATCGGGAGGCAATGTATAAAATTCTTTGGGAAAATATTCCAGTAGGTGTTTTTTACTATGACCAGAATTTGATCCTTACTGAATGTAATGAACGATGCGTTCAGATTTTACAGTCTTCCCGTGATCGGCTTATTGGTCTTGATTTGAATAAATTAAAAGACCGCCGACCATTGCCCGCAATCAGGGCAGTGCTTGAAGGTAAAGAGGGTGAATATACCGGTTACTATGAAGTAACAACCAGCCCTGCAGTGCTTTATGCCGAATTGAAGTGTGCACCAATATATGATGAAAAACACAATATCATCGGTGGAGTGGGTTTAATTCATGATATTACCAGTCAACACGAAGCGGAACAACAATTAATTGAGATTCTCAAAAAAAATCAGAAGTTTCTTGAAGGCACGATTCATGCCTTGGCTTCAGCAGTGGAGAAAAGGGA
Organism: candidate division WOR-3 bacterium; assembly: GCA_039802205.1. Lineage (NCBI taxonomy): Bacteria > Pseudomonadati > Caldifarciminota > Caldifarciminota bacterium. The sequence continues at coordinate 16,345 of JBDRWD010000038.1, read as the reverse complement.
TCCTTACACTGCTGGTCATCAGAAAAGGGTTGCACAGCTTGCCTGTGCTATTGCTCAGGAGATGGGGTTAAAAAGCGAGGCAGTAGAATCTCTGAAGATCGCCGGTATTCTCCATGACATCGGAAAGATCTATGTGCCGGCAGAAATCCTGAGCAAACCAGCACGGTTAACTCCAGCAGAATACGATATTGTCAAAGAACATCCTCGAATCGGTTATGAGATTCTGGCACCGATTGAATTTCCCTGGCCTATTGCCCAGATAATTTTACAACACCACGAACGCCTCAATGGCTCAGGATATCCTGCAGGGTTGAAGATGGAACAGATACTCCTTGAAGCACGAATACTTGCCGTCGCGGATGTGGTTGAGGCGATGATGACCCATCGGCCTTACCGTCCAGCCTGGAGTGTTGAGGTTGCGTTACAAGAAATTATCGCTAATCAGGGCATTCTCTACGATACCAGGGTCGTTGATGCCTGTGTCAAATTGTTCAGGGTGAAGAATTTTAAATTCAACAGTGGGTAATTTTTTGGATATCCTGGATAATTGCTTTTTTCAATGATTCATCATTGGGAAATTTTTTAATACCCCTTAATCGGTGTAAAAATTTTATCGTCACCTGGGTTCCGTACAGATTACCACAAAATCCTAAAATATGGACCTCAATCTGATTATGATGTAAAAACATTGCTCCAGTATAGATTTGATTGGAAAATTCAACCTTGACTTCATAAACCCCATCCAGGGGCAATAATTTTTCTTTGGCTATCCGGAGGTTGATGGTGGGGAAGCCCAGCAGGGTACCTTTACCTTTTCCTTTGATCACCTCTCCGGTGATGGAATATTCCCGGCCGAGCAATTGGTTGGCTCGGGGTATGTGACCGAGCAGGAGCAGTTCGCGAATCCGGGTGCTGGAGATGACTCCTTCTTCGTCTTTAATCTTCGGAACGATTTCCACTTCGTATTTGCCTTGTGCCATTTCTTTCAAAATTCTCGCATTACCGCGGCGCCCCTTACCGAAATGAAAATTCTCTCCCACCACCACCACCGCGGGTTTTATTGATTGATAAATTAAATCAGCAAACTCCTCAGGCGTTTGCTGGGCGAATTTCTCGTCAAAGTTGAAGTAATAGAGAAAATCAACACCAAGGGCAGCAAGGATTGCCTCTTTTTCAGACCGGGTGGTCAAAAAAAGGATTTCGTTTTTGTGCAGAACCGATACGGGTGGTGGATGAAAAGTTATGACGCCGGTTTTTTTTGTACCCATTGCAATGATTTTTATTCTGGAGATTATCTCCTGATGGGCACGATGGACACCATCAAAATTGCCTAGGGCACACACCGATCCCTGGGTGATATGTTGAAGTGAACCTTGGATGATTTGCATTTTATAATTCTTTTATCAATTCAGTAAGTAGTTTTTTCTTTACAGCTTTTATACTCCCTTTAAGTCTCATGCCCGCCGCCAGTCGATGCCCGCCTCCTCCGAATCGCTGGGCAAATTTATTGACATCGATTATACCATCGCTCCTTAAGCTTACCCGGATATCGTCTTTTTCTTCCCGCAAAAATAATGAGACTCGGACATCCCTTATTGCCTGTAGAAAAGAGATGAAATTTTCGGACTCGGACATGGAGGCCCGGTGTTTTTTTAACATAGCCTGGCTAAGATACATGGTTCCCACGCCGTGCTCGATTTCGATGGTGGATAAAACCTCGGCTAAGAGTTTTGTTCCTTCAACGGTTTTGGCATTCAGTCTTTTTATCAGTTGTGCGGGTTCCACACCTTTCTTTATCAATTCTGAACAAATCTGGAGTGCGGAGGCAGTAGTATTTGGATAGACGAACCCTCCTGTTTCCATATAAATACCGGCATAGAAAATTTGGGCAACTTGCCTGTTAATGGGCAGATTTAATTTTTTGAATAACCGATAAATGATTTCACAGGCAGATGAGGCTTTTTCGTCAATGATCGTAATTGCCCCGAATAGCTTGTTGCTCCGGTGGTGGTCAATGTTGATGACCAATTTTCGTTTTAAAAAATCGCTCGAATATTTTCCTTTAGGAAAAATACGCTCAATATTTGCCGAATCCACAGCAATCAGAAGGTCAAAATCCGTCAGAGTATTAGAGAATCGATCATTGTGGAGTAAAAATTGATATTTTTCTGGAATTGGGGAATGGCAGAAAAGGGTCGGTTTTTTTCTTTTGTAAAAGTTAACCAAATGCGCCATCAGCAATGCCGAGCAGATACCATCACCGTCTGGATCAATATGGGTCGCAATGAGAATGTTTTTACTTGTCTTTATCGTGGTTTTTAATCTCGTCCAGGAGTTTGTCAATCTTTTCTCCATATTGTTGGCTGTCATCAATGATAAATTCTAAGTCGGGGATATATTTTATTCGTATTCGGTGGGCAAGGGCAGTTCTCAAATATCCCCGGGCGCCTTCAAGAATTTGGAGGTCATTGGCGGAGTTACCCATGGTGGTGAAATAAATCCGGGCAATTTTTAAGTCGGCTGAGACGGTAACTTTCGTAACGGTTACCATGCCCAGTCGGGGGTCGCGCAATTTCTGGCTTATGATTAGAGAGATTTCGCGGGCAATCAAGGAGGCAACGCGGTCGCTACGCATATCAAATAATCCGGGATTGGGAGTTCAAGACAATGACCGAAGGAAAATTGCTGATGAAATTCAGAACTTCATTAAGAGTGGATTCAACAACCTCTTTGGCATTACTGCAGGTCACCACTGCCAGTTGGGAACGTTGCCATAAAGAGAGGTCACCAAATTCACAGATTGCGACATTGAGTCGGTTTTTCACTTTTTCTTTTAAACTGAGAATAATTTTTCGCCTTTCTTTGAGTGATTGACAATTTTCAATATGGAGGTCAATGTCGCATATCCCGATAAAGAATCCTCCGGAATGGGGGAAACTTTTCATTTCAGTTCACTCGGGGGTTTCCGGAGTTTCTTCTATTTTATAGAACTGCAATATATCACCCTTCTGGATATCAGTAATATTTTCCAAACCAATACCACATTCATATCCTGCAGCCACTTCTTTTACATCCTCTTTGAATCTCTTCAGGGATATGACTTTAGTTTTGGTGATTTCCTTACCATTCCTCAGTAACAGCACTACTGCATTTCGCACAACTTTTCCATCTTTTATATAACAGCCGGCAACCAAACCAACCTTTGGGATATTGAAAACCTCGCGGACTTCGCCTTCACCGATAAGAATTTCCTGGACCTTGGGTTCGAGAAGACCAACCATTGCAGCGCGTAAATCATCCAGGGCTTCATAGATCAGCCGGTAAGTCCGGATTTCCACTCCTTCTCGTTCCGCCGCCTCCAGTGCATCGGCATCCGGACCAACATGGAAACCTACGCAAATTGCATTGGTAACTTCTGCCAAAAGGACATCAGAAACACTTATTTTCCCCACTCCCTTATGGATGATATTTATCCGGGTGTCTTCAATGTTTAACTCCTGGAGTTTTTCATCAAGAACTTCAAGCGAACCCGCGGTATCAGCCTTAAGGATGATGTTCAATTCTTTTGCCTCGCCCTTTTTGATTTTTTCCTGTAAGTCAAGGAGGGTGACCTTGGCTCTTTTTGCTTTCATCCGGCGTGAGCGTTCGATGAGCTCCCGTTGATAGGCGATCTCACGTGCCTGCCTTTCATCATCAACGACCATAAATATTTCACCGGTTTGGGGTAATCCATCAAAACCCAAAACCAAAACTGGTGTGGAAGGACCGGCTTCATCAATCCGCTTGCGGGCATCGTTGAGGAGTTCCCTGACCCGACCTGCCTGGCAGCCACAAACAAATGGGTCACCCCTCCTCAGGATACCTTCCTGAACCAGAATTGTGCAGACATTTCCCCGGCCATGTTCCACATTTGCTTCGAGAACTACTCCTTTGGCTTTGGTGTTTATCGGTGCAGTGAGATTCATCTCTTCAGCTTTCACCAGAATGGCGTCGAGTAAATCGTTTATGCCGATATTTTTGAGGGCGGAGGTCTCTACACAGATTGAATTGCCTCCGAATTCTTCTACAATTACATTCGCCTTCGCGAGCTGGGATTTTACCAGGTTAACATTTGCCCGGGGCAGATCAATCTTATTAATCGCCACAATGATTGGAACATTCGCTGCTCGGGCATGGTCAATGGCTTCAATGGTCTGGGGCATAACGCCTTCATCCGCTGCCACGACCAAAACGACGATATCAGTTACTTGGGCACCTCTTGCCCGCATCGTCGTAAAATCTTTGTGCCCGGGGGTGTCGATGAAGGTTATCAACTTACCATTATATGAAACCTGATATGCACCGATTTTTTGGGTGATCTTACCATACTCGGTCTCTGCCACACGCAATTTGGTAATCGCATCAAGCAGGGTAGTTTTGCCGTGGTCCACATGTCCCATCACTGTCACAACTGGCGGGCGCTTAACCATCTGAAGGTTCTTTTCTTCTTCTTTTTTGACCTGTTCCTCAAGGGTTACAACTTTCATCTTGCATTTGAATTCGTCGCATAAAACCGCAATCGTATCAAGATCCAGGCGCTGGTTCAGGCTTGCCATCACTCCCAGATTGATACACTTCTTTATCACCTCGCTCGGCGGGACTTCTAATGCCTGTGCGAATTCAGCCACGGTCATGAATTCAACTACTTCCACCTCTTTTTCTTTAGGGAGTTCTACTTCTTTGGGTGCTTCTGCTTTTTTATAATGTTTTTTTGTAACACCTTTTTCAATCCGTGCCAGGGTGGCTTTCACGGTCTGCTGGATTTCCTGTTCATTGATTTTTTTGGTTTTTTCTTTATGTAGGCTCGGGGTTTTGAAACGGGCAATTTCTTTTTTAAATTTCTTTTTCTCCTCGGCAATTTTCTCTTTTATCCTCTTTATTTCTTCATCGGTGAGCAAAGACATATGCCCCTTAGCTTTAATGCCGATCTCTTCCAACATCTTTATTAAGGCATCGCTGGATAGACCTAAGCTTTTTGCCAGGTCATGCACTTTCTGGGGCATTTTCGGACTCCGGCACCTCAACTTTCTTTTCTTCTTTTTTCGGCGATAATTTTTCTAACAGGGTATGCACTCCCGCATCATCCAGATTCAAAAGTGTTTTGAGTTCTTCTGGTGTGGCTTTTAGAACGCTCAGGACATCGGTATATCCTTTTTCAATCAATTTCTTTTTTAAAGGAGCGTCCAACGTGGGCACATCTTCGATTTTCGTTTCTTTTAGTCGCTTTTCTTCAAGCTCTTTTTCATATTCCGACGCCTTCTTTATCTCAATATGGACTCCGGTTAGTTTAGAAGCCAAGTCTACATTCACACCGTTTTTGCCGATGGCCTTGGAGTAATCTTCGTCCGGCACAATTGCCAGGACACTACCTTCACTGGTTTGTTTTACTTCTTTCACTTTCGCCGGTGAAAGACTCCGGGAGACGAGGAGACCCAGGTCTTTACTCCACTGGATGACATCAATCTTTTCGTCGGAGAGTTCCTTGACGATGGTCTGAATCCGGCTACCTTTATAACCCACACAGGCACCGATCGGATCGATTTTGGGGTCGAGCGTCTGGACAGCAACCTTGGCCCGAACACCTGGTTCCCGGACGATTTTAACAATTTGAATGATGCCATCTCTTATTTCGGGAATTTCGTAATAAAGGAGGCGTTCCAAAAATTTAGGGTCGGTTCGGGAGAGGATGATTTTGGGACCCCACTGGGCACGTTCCACCTTTTTCACTACTGCCCGAATCGGTGAGTCAAGGCGGTAATGTTCACCGCGCATCATTTCGGGATATGGAATACTTGCTTCAATTGGACCGAGGTCGACGAGCACTTCATTCCGGCTCACGACTTTGACAATTCCTTTGACAATTTCTCCGACTTTTTTCTCATATTCCGCCATAATTCGATTTCTTTCGGCCTCACTGATGCGCTGGGTCAAAGCCTGTTTTACGGATTCAATCGCGGTCCGACCAAGTTCACTGATAGGAATAGGTATTCTAATTTCGTCGCCGATATTACACTCTTTTATCTTGCGGGCTTCTTCCAGGGTAATTTCTTTGTCGGGTTCGTTGACTTTTTCTACCACCTTCTTCACAAGATTGATTTTTATTTCTCCCGTAGACTTATTGACCGAGACTTCGGATTCCACACCCTTGCCGAACTTTCTCCGTACACCGGCTTTTATTGCTTCAGCAAGGGAATCAATCACATAATCAAACTTTACCCCGCGAATCCGGGCGATTGTTTTGATATTTTCAATTATCAGATTATCTTCATTTGCCATAGTCAAACTCCTCAATAACCTTGGCGCGGATGATATCTTTGAATTGAACGATTACCTCTCCGACATCCTGGACGATTTTTACGCTATTTTCATCAGCTTCTCGGATATACCCCTTGATTTTAGTGTTTTTTAATATTATCTCCGCCATCTTCCCCCTTGCCCAGGAGAAATGTTCCGGGCGGCTGAGATGCCTTTCAATTCCCGGGGATGATACTTCCAAGGTATACTGAAAATCAATGATGTCTGCATTATCAAGGACTTCGGATAAGGCATTGCTGACTTTTGCACAGTCATTGATGGTGATACCACCCTGTGGACGGTCAATAAATACCTTTAAGGTTCTGGTCACATCGTTGAACTGCAGGTCGTAAATTCGGAAATCCATCGGTTCGATAATCTCTTTTACAATTGTTTCAATTTTGGCTAAGTCAACTTTAGACATGTAAACCTGCCATCAACTGATTCTTCAATTTTATACAAACTTCTTTTATTTCTTCTTTTCGACATATTACCTTTTCACCAGTTTCGCGGATGTGGATATCAAACTGATTATTTTTAATACCCCGTGGACTGATGGTTAGTCGGAGGGGAATACCGATGAGGTCGGCATCATTGAATTTTATTCCTGCGGAGATATCCCGGTCATCAATCAAACTGGTAAATTTGATTTCGTCCAGAATTACATTGATTTCCTGACCAACTTTTTTTACCGCTGGTTCTTCCGGATTGAGAATGAGAAGATATAGATCAAAGGGGGCGATGGATATAGGCCAGATAATCCCCTTTTCGTCGCTTTTCTGTTCCACGGCACAGGCCATAATTCTTTCCAGCCCAATGCCATAACTACCCATTATTATTGGTTTTTCCCGTCCTTCTTGATCCAAGAAATAGGCTCCCATGCTTGCCGAATATTTGGTTCCCAGTTTGAAGATATGACCGAGCTCAAGGGCACTTTTGATTTCTAATTTCGCACCACATTTTTTACAGCGCTCGCCATTTTTTAACTGACGGATGTTATGATAACTTTTTACCTGCACATCGCGCTTGATATCCACCCCTTTAATATGATAATGATTTTCATTGGCACCGGTCACCATCCCCTTGGTATCCTTTAAAAGTTCATCAGCGATGATGGTGATATTTGATATTCCCACTGGACCGATAAAACCTGGTTCTGCACCAAAGTATCTCAGGATCTCTTCGGCACTTGCCGGCTGGTAATCGGCACCGATGATTTTTTTCAATTTTTCCTCATTTATTTCATAGTCACCCCGGATTAGAACGAGCACCGGTTCTTTACCCGGAGCAGTCATGAACATGTTTTTTATTAAATTTGCTGGAGGGATATTTAAAAATTGACTCACTTCTTCCACGGTGCGGCGGTCGGGTGTGGCGACTTTCTCTAATTGGACATCCTCAAAGGTAAAATATTCACCAATTCCCTCCGCGATTGCTAGATTAGAACGGTAGTCACAATTGGGGCAGATGACGACCGTATCTTCGCCACCATCAACGAGAGCCATGAATTCTTTTGATTCACCCGTTCCCATCAGACCACCGGAGGCATCCACAATGATGAATTTTAGCCCGCAACGGGTGAATATCCGGGAATAAGCTTCTTTATGGAGATTGAAACTTTTATCCAATCCAGCCTCATCCACATCCAAACTATAGGAGTCTTTCATTATGAACTGCCGGGAACGAATTACTCCACCCCTGGGTCTTGGTTCATCACGAAATTTGGTCTGGATTTGGTACCATATCTGGGGCAGATCCCGATACGAGCGGATATGAACCCGGGCGATTTCGGTGATGACTTCTTCGTGGGTAGGGCAGAGGCAATAGTCCCGGCCTTTACGGTCTTTCAAACGAAACATGTCATCGCCAAAATCCTTCCACCGACCCGATTCTTCCCATATTTCTTTTGGAGACAAAGCCGGCATCAGTAATTCTTGAGACCCGATTCTATCCATCTCTTCCCTGATGATATTGGCAATTTTAAGTAGCACCCGCCATGCCAGTGGCAGGTAGGTGTGGATACCTGCCCCGTGCTGTTTGATAAAGCCAGCACGCAACAAGAGCCTATGACTCTTTAGTTCGGCATCTTTCGGGTCTTCCCTTAAAGTTTCAATCAGCGCCTTGGATAATATCATAACTATTACTATACACTAAAACGGCAAAAAAGTCAAGAGTCAGATAGTTAAAAATCTACTCCAATCTTTAATTCGGTTTTTATCGGTGGTTCCAGGGGTGATTTTTGATACCAACATCTACTGTTTCCAGCAAATGGTTCGGTATATTTGTCTTTTCCACCCCCATCAATGAATATCCCGATTGTTTTCATAAGATCTCGGAGACCGCCCCGGCTGGTAGCGCTGGAGTTTCCTAAAGTTATACCACCGTGGGTTGAATAATGGTCATCACCGCAAAGGTCAACAAAAATCCCCATCCCATTGGCGTTTCCCGCTCCCAAACTCAGATTGGGGGCTTCATAGCGGTCGTTGCCATTATATTCGATCAAAACACCCAATGAAAAATCATGGCCCGCACCCAGCGCCATATTTTTTGCTGCGTTGTACCGATCGTTTCCTGCAGAATCAATCAAAACTCCCAATGCAAAATGAGCACCAGCACCCTGCACATACCAAATACCATTGTATTCATCGTTACCTGAATAATCAACTAAAAATCCAGAACCAAACCAGTATCCACAACCCTGGCCGAAAACCCCGCAGGAGTATTTATCATTACCATCACCATCGATGAGCATTCCTATCCCACCGGCAAGAGAGTGACCGTCCGTGTAATCCGCTCTTATTCCGAAACCCATACCTTGGGCAAGGCTGATATTATGTTCAGCAGTCTGGGCTGAAGGATATTTGATTGTATCATCCCGGGCGATATAAATATCATCACCCTCTTTATCTATTAGGAGACCAGCACCTTTAACGTGTCCAAACCCCTGACAGGCGTAAAAACCGATGTACCTGTCATTCCCTGAGATATCGGCAATTACACCAGCTCCTAAGACCCCTGCTCCCTGACCATAGAGATCGGTTAAATATTCATCGTCACCACTATAATCCATGATTATCCCCTGCCCGAGGATGCCGGTGCCCAGTCCAAATTTTTTGGCTTGATATTTATCATTACCTTCTAAATCAACAACAAGACCGTAACCAGCGATTCCGGTCCCACATCCGATTTCACCTTCGTATCTGTCGTCACCATGATAGTCAATTATGATGGAAATTGGTTGGTCAAAGCTTGAGATCCCACCGGTTTGGTAAGTGTCATTACCCCCAAAATCGATGATCAATAGATAATTTTTCTCATCAAAAGTATCATCGTCAATCGTGCTCAAGACGATTGTCCCGAGGCGGGTGTGCAGGGTTAATTTTTGGGGCAAAGAGGCATCACGCATGCGATCAATCGCTGCACCCAAAATATAACACAAATCCATTGCGCCGGCAGCCAGAGCTTTGAAATCAGTTCTGCTGATTAACTCCTCCAGGCGGGGATTGGAGAGGTCATATTCGTCTGATTCTGTTAATCCTTTAACGATTGTATCAATTATTTCTCTGGCCAAATATTTATTGCCGCATTCGAGCCATGGACATGAGTTTTTTATTCCGATTAAAATCATATATAGCCCCAAGCGGATACTTTCGGGTATTTTTTCAATAGCCACTTCAGTAACACCATAAAAATCGTTTAACAGGTGGATTAGTGCGTTATCAAGGGTATCGTTTTTTGGTAGATTTTGGATAATGGTCTCCTCCGGTCTTTCAATAAGACCCCGTCTTACGCCTTCGTCTATCCTGGCCCATGGGAAATAACTTAATGCCCAGAGAGAGTCAGCATTAGTTAAAATGGCATGGGCGAGTGTCCGGACAAAAGGGTCGGTATCAAGGGGGTTATCAATCAGGCGATCATATAATTTGGTGCGGAACTTACCATAGTCCCAGAATTCCAGGTCCTTTTTTTCAATCTTTAAATCAGATAAAGGGATATTCATCTTGCTGGTGGCCCTGGATATTAAGTTTTCCAGGTCAGCCTGACCAAAGAGTAAAAGCATATTGCTGACAATAGTTAGGAAAATTTTAAATTTTCCGTTACCCATTTCTTGCTCCTTTTTATCACAAAAAGATCCTTTGTTTGCAAAATTTCGTGAAAAATTATAATGAAAATTTTCTCTTTATCAAGGGTATTAAATCGGTGAGTTTATTTATTTTTAAATCGGTTTGCATTCTGTAGCCGATGAAAATACAGCGAGCGCGTTGGGCAGTTCTTAAATCGGTGGTTGTGTCACCGATAAATATTATATCCGCAGTTTTGACCTTTAATTTTTTGCATGCCTTTAACAGCATTTCTGGGTCAGGTTTGGGTTTTTTGACGTCGTCGGCGGTGATGATTACATCAATTAAATGTTTTAGATGGGCACTTCTTAATTCGCGTTGGGTTATCTGCCGGTGGGAATTGGTGATACAGCCAATTTTTAACCCGGCTTTTTTCAATTGCTTAAGTACGGTGTGCGCCTGGGTATTGACCTTCATTAATCCGAGGAAGCGGCTGAAGTTTTCGGAAAAATATTCCACAACGGCCCGGAGTTTGACACCCGGCATAAATATTTTGACATCTTCTTCAGTACTCTTACCCCAGTTTTGGGCAAAAGTCTTTAAATCTATCGGTTTATACCCGAAGTGTTCAAGAGTATCATTAAATAGGTAGTACCATACTTTATAGGTGTCAACCAAAACACCATCCAGGTCAAAAAGAATCGCTTTGATTTTATTTTCTTTTCGCATAACAATGATTTTATTCTTAAAAGAAACGAAAATCAAGAATTTATTTTTGCTTGTTAGGTGAAACCTTGGTTAATATTTCCGTTTATCTGGGAATTGGCGGAATCTTTAACGGGGAGTTCACTGATTCCTTTTAGTTCATAAACTGAGTCCTCCTCATTTTTTCCCCATTTGATGGGAGTTTTGCCCCTGGATTAAGGGGGTGATAAAGTAGGCATCACCCCCTATCTTCTGGAATGGCTTAAAAGACACCTGTATTTAAAAATCCTCATTGATTGGAAAAAGATCGGTAGGTATAACGAACAATCCCCCTATTTTGACATGAGGTTAATTATCTCGTTGATGATTCCTGGCAAAATACAATTGAAAGGTTGGGTTTATAAAGTTCTTAAAAGGGTTGGGGTTAATCTTGTGATTCGTGTAAAAGGTGATGTTTGGGTTAGATATGGTAAATTTTCTGGTTGTTTAAAGAAGGTATGTTCAGGGATAGAGAAATTCTTTGGTGGTGTAAGGTTTGTTATCAGAAGAAGACAATGATCCATTGTATATTGTGACCCATTTATCTGATAGCAGTGTGGTTTTAGAAATTTATGGGTATCGGATGCGGATTAAGGAGGGTTTTTGTGATTTCAAGAAGGAGAGATATTTTTCGTTAAGGGTGTTGTTAAGATGGAGGAATTGATTTTAGTGACTGTTGTTGCTTATATGTTTGTGATTCTTTTGGGTGCGGTTAGTGAAGGGATAAAGGGGTTTGTTGATTTGGTTTCTATGGTTAAAAATGGGAAAAAGAAATTGCTAAGCAGTTTCTGATTGGGGTTAGAATTATTGGATAAGTTGGATTTATCAAAATACCTGTGGCTTTTTTGTTTCAAAAAGTTATGGCCAACTGAAGATTAAAAGTGAGGAGTACTCAGGTATTGACATACTGGGAAAGTTATATAATATATACTAAAGGAGGTCTCTATGAGAGTATTTATGATTTCTTTGCTAATCGTTTTTGCCAGTGGGTCAGAAAATAATCCACTTCGACCTTTTACGATTGGTTACTATGAACCCCCTCCATTAGGAGATGGTAACATCCTTTCAATTACTGATTATCACTTTGACCCTCTTGTTGAGAGACCCAATCTACCGGAGGATTTAAGTATTAAAGAATATCCCGAAGGTGGGAAGGGTTATTATCTCGTCCAGTTGTATGGTCCGATCTATCAGGACAAATTGCAGCGAGTAGAACAAACAGGGGCAAAGGTCCTGGGTTGCCATTCACGATATAACTTTGTCGTCCAAATGGATAATCAAATTAAGAAACTGGTAGAGAGGTTGCCGGTCGTCAGATGGGTTGAGATATATCAGCCTGCATATAAATTCTATCGTAATATCCTCGATGGCAGCCGATACGGGAAGTTTCTTGTCTATATTTTTCCTACAGAGTCAATAGCCGCTATTTCACAAGATTTAACTAATCTCGGTATCAGGGTGCTCAGTTTCTCTGACACCGATGCTATAAAATTTTTCTGGGTGGAATGCGAACGGCAGAAATTGATAGAAATTGCCAACTTGATTGGTGTTTACTGGATTGAAGAGTGGTTCCCCTCGGAACCTGAAAATGACCAGGCACAATGGGTTAATCAGAAAGGGTTGCCTCCAACCGATACACTCCGTCCGATTTGGCGTCAGGGAATATTTGGTATTGACCAGATTCTCGGTTATACCGACACCGGACTTGATGTGAATCACTATGCTTTTCGCGACCCCAATATTGCTATTACCGACACCGGGGAATTTCCCAATCACCGCAAGGTGGTGGTTTTCAAGAAATATCCGCCAGCGAGTGGAGTGGGTGACCCAGACGGTCACGGTACCCATGTGGGCGGTACAATTGCCGGAAATGATTCAGCAATGGGTGGTACAGACCCAAGGGATGGACACTCTAAGGGTGCGAGAATCTCTCACCTATGTCCGATACCGTCTTCTTCTTATAATTTTATAACGGTTTTTGATGTATTAACCAATACCCTTCGTAATCCTCAATTGCGGGCATATACAATTTCCAATTCCTGGTGGACCGGGACGATGGGGCAGTATTCAGCTAAGAGTATGGAGTGTGACCTATTCTGCTGGCGCAATCGCGATGTAGTGCTGATAAAATCATGTGGTAATCAGGGACAATCAAGCCAGTATCGTATAACAGAGCCTGGAAATGCAAAATCAATGCTTGCAGTTGCCAGTGTGCAAAATGGAACCAATGCTACTGTTTTATCCACTTTTTCAAGCCGTGGCCCGGCACCTGATGGCAGAATAAAACCTGATTGTGCTACGCCTGGCGAAGGTATCTATTCTGCCCAGCGAAATACCACTAATTCTTATGTTTCAATGTCTGGAACTTCGATGTCTGCACCCTCATGTAATGCCTGTGTCGGTTTGATGCGCGAATATTTGAAAAAAGGCTGGTACCCGCGGGGCTATCGGAATCCTCCTGATAGTATGAGATATGTGAGTTCAGCATTGCTTCGGGCAATGGTTTATGTCTCTACATCACCGAACATCGGGAGTTATGTAGTTCCCAGTGAATATATTGGCTGGGGAAGGATTACTGTGGATTCGGTCCTTGCCTTTGCCAATCCCACTCCGGACCGAAGAGAGTTGCTACTTTATGATGATACAATTGGATTATCAACCGGTCAGTTTGCGGAATATATATTTACAATAATTGATTCTGTTCCTGCACTACGTGCGGTCGTTGCCTGGACCGATACTGCTGCTGCAGCAGGCGCAACAAGGGCATTGATTAATAATCTGAATGTCAGATTGATATCACCAGCTTCAGATTCTTTCAAAGGAAATGTTTACTCTAATGGGCAATCGGTTCGCAATCCAACCGCTCCCTACGATAGTTTAAATCCTTATGAATGTTTCAATATCCCTAATCCCCGGCGCGGACAATGGAGATTAAGGGTGATGGCAGCAAATGTCGTGACGGCAAGACAACCCTATGCAGTTGTCTTGACTGGTAATTTTCTTGAGAGTCCAGTGGGTATTTCTGAAGAACCTTTTAATCTCGGTACCCCGCAGCAGATTACAATAAAACTGATGAATGCTAATCCACAGAAGATTGGTAATGTAAGGTTTAAAGTTTATTTACCTTCCGATGATAAAACTTATGAAATTCGAATTTACAACCTGTATGGTGGTAGAGTGAAAACCTTGTTCTATGGAAAATCAAATAAAGATAACTGGCAGATCTTAAACTGGAATTGCAGAGATGATAAAGGTAAGATTGTTCCGCAGGGAGTATATTTTATTCAGCTTACTGATGGAGAGGCAGCGTTAACCGAAAAATTGATTCTTCTGAGATAACTTTAAGAAGTTAGCAAAAAGCCCTCTGTATTTCCATCTTAATCTAAAGGGGTAGAAGTCGGTGAGAGAATAAACCAATTTTTAAAATTGGCTTTGAATTTGAATCCGTTATGCAACTCTGGTAAGGTCTTGATTATTTAAATTTCCTGAATATCATTATTTAATGGCGAATGACATCATTATAAAAAATCTAATAAAGATTTTCAAGAAACATACCGCGGAAGTCCGGGCCGTTGATGGTGTCAGTTTTGAAATAAGAGAAGGGGAGTTATTCGGACTTTTGGGACCCAATGGTGCGGGTAAGACAACATTGATAAAATGTATCTCTACACTATTGATACCGGATGGCGGTACAGCAATCGTTGGTGGTTGCGATGTTTTAAAAGACCCATTGGGTGTTAGAAAAAAAATCGGTGTGCTTACCGGCGGAGAAAGGAGTTTATACTGGAAATTGAGTGCAATTGATAATCTTAAGTATTTCGGGGCACTTTATGGTGTTCCGAAGAATAAATTAAAAGAAAGAATTGATTTCTTGCTTGAACTAATGGATTTGAAAGATCGGGCAAATGAGAATGTGGAAAAATTTTCCAGCGGAATGAAACAGAAACTTGCGATTGCCCGTGCCTTGATCCATGACCCACCGATTTTGTTGATTGATGAACCAACACTCGGTTTAGACCCTTATTTTGCAAGGTTTATCAGGCAATTTATCAAAGAAGAACTTTCACATAAATTGAAAAAGACAATTTTATTAACAACCCATTATATGGATGAGGCGGATGAGTTGTGTGATAGAGTGGCATTTATGAATCGGGGCAGAATAAATGCGCTCGATACTCCAACCGCCTTGAAAAAGGCGATGCCCCAGGAACAGGTTTTAGAACTGAAATGTTTGGGTGATTTGAATAAAGAAGATTTTGTTCAGATAAAAGAAGCGGTAAGTTTGAATGTATCAAAACAGGATGGCTACCATTATGTCCGTGTGAATACCGACAATCCTGAATTGTTATTGAGTAAACTTGTTGATATGATTCGGGATAAGGCAAAGGTTCTGTCTGTGAATGTCACATCGCCGACCCTTGAAGATGTATTTGTATATTTAACTGGTGCGAGTTTAAAGGAAAATCAGGATGAATGATTTTGGGAAATGGTTGTTGGTTTATAGGCGTGGATGCTGGTATGGTAATTGGGATTGGTTATTTGATAAATTGGAATTTATCCCCAGTAATTCCTGTAGTAGTGGCAGAGTTCACTCTGCAAATGTTGAGCAAGCTCAAATACTACATTTAGCAATAATCTGGAGTGCAACAGCTTGCTGTTGCGCCTTGCTATATAAATGTACGAGGGGCTTCCAGCCCCGATAAGAAATCTCGTTTCTCTTGTTTAAACCAAGGAATATAATTGAGGAAAAGATGAAGATACTTGAACCTTGGCACCTATTTGGAAAAACAATATTCAATTCTGGGTATATTATTTTATTATTTTTAGGTATACACATATTGGATTTTCCCGTTAAAATGAAACAGGAGTAAAAATGAGGAGAGTTTCAAACGATTTCGCTATTTGCATCCGTCACTCCGTCTGGCGGACGCAATCCGCAATGTCTTTTTCCCATTCCACATTCCGCAATCCGAAATCCGAAATAAAAAATCTTTTCTCCATCTTCCATCTCTTTTCTGACTTCTGTCTTCTAACTTCTATTTTTTTCACTTTTCACTTCTTACTTCCTACTTCTTCCTTCTTATTTGCCCAGACTCCGGAGTGGGTTTATCAGTATGTGAATCCAGCCGGGACTGATGTGCCGTCAGCGATAATTGCTGATAGCTCTGGAAATACATATACGACTGGACACCTAAAGTCTCAGGATA
>JBDRWD010000037.1 GCA_039802205.1 candidate division WOR-3 bacterium | reverse complement strand
AGAGTTTAGGGCAATCTTCGGTTTTGACCCGCCGGGGTTCATGACGATCTCACCGGCTAAAAGATGTAATCTCCGCTGTAAGGGCTGTTATGCCAACTCGGCAAGCGAAAAAGACCAGTTACCCTATGATATATTCACCCGGGTAATAAATGAGATGCGAGAACTATGGGGTGCACGCTTTGTAGTAATCTCCGGTGGCGAACCGATGATGTATAAATGGAACGGCAAGACCATAATTGATATCTTTGAAGAAAATCCCGATTCTTTATTTTTGATGTATACAAATGGCAGTTTGATAAATGAAGAAGTGGCAAAGAAATTTGGAGAACTGGGTAATATAACCCCGGCGATTTCGGTAGAGGGGATGAAAGAGACGACTGAAAAGCGCCGCGGCAAGGGCTTTTTTGAGCGGATTGTCAATACCCTTCAGCTTTTGAAAAAACACCGGGTGACCTTTGGCATCTCAATCACTGCGACGCGGGAAAATGCTGAAGAGATCGTCTCAGATGAGTTTATCGATTTCTACTTCAACAAACTGGGTGCGGCATATGCCTGGGTCTTCCATTACATGCCTATCGGCCGGGATATCGCACCAGAACTGATACCTACCCCGGAACAGCGGGTGATGCTCTGGAAAAAGAGTTGGGAGATTGTTCGGGATAGGAAGATAATGTATGCGGATTTCTGGAATCACGGTCCGGTTTCGGACGGATGCATCTCCGCTGGTCGGCCCGGTGGTTATTTCTATATTGACTGGCAGGCAAATGTCTATCCGTGTGTCTTCTTCCCTTATGCCGCTGGGAATATCAAAGAGATCTATGAAAAAGGCGGCAATCTCAATGATTTAATCAATCTGCCATTGAATAAAAAGATCAGGGAGTGGCAGTTTAAATACTGGAAAGAAGGGGATCTGCTCCGGCCCTGCCCGATCCGGGACCATTATCTCATGGCGAAAAATTTTGTTCTGGAGACACATGCCCAGCCTGCGGATGAAGCTGCAGAGAAGATATTAAAGGACCCAGATTATGAGAAAAAGATGGCTGAGTATGATTTTGAATTAGCCCGGAAGACAAGCACAATCTGGGAGAAGGTATATCGCAATGGAGCCCGAAAAGCAGTTTGAAATAATCAAAAGCCATACCGTCGAAATCATCTCCGAAGAGGAACTATTAAAGAAACTTAAAAGAAATAAACCCCTCAGGGTGAAATTGGGAATCGACCCTTCTGCTCCGGAAATCCATCTGGGGATAAGTGTCCAACTGCGCAAGATGCGCCAATTTCAAGACCTTGGTCATATTGGTGTTTTGGTCGTTGGCGATTTCACAGGCATGATTGGCGATCCCAGTGGTCAATCAAAAACCCGTCCTAAACTCACCCGCGAGCAGGTGAAAAAGAACATGGCGCGTTACAAAGAACAGATCTTCAAGATACTGGATCCCAAAAAGACCGAATTCACCTACAATTCCAGATGGCTTGGAGCCTTGAGCATCTATGACTTTATTGAAATTGCCGCGAAATACACTGTAGCACGCATTTTAGAAAGAGATGATTTTTCAATTCGGTTAAAAGAAGGTATCCCGGTTTACATGCATGAAATAATGTATCCCCTGTTCCAGGCATATGACTCGGTGGCGATAAAGGCGGATGTGGAACTCGGAGGTACAGACCAGAAGTTCAATCTTTTAGTCGGCCGGGAATTGATGCGTGAATTCCAGCTGGAACCTCAGGTGGTGATGACCCTGCCGATTCTTGAAGGAACCGATGGAGTAAGAAAGATGAGCAAAAGCTTTGGTAACTATATCGGTATCACCGAACCGCCAAAGGAGATGTTTGGCAAGGTGATGTCCATCCCGGATGAATTAATCACCAAATACTTTGAATTGACCACCGATGCCTTTCCCCACAAGATCGAAGAGATCCGGACCGGACTTCAGGAAGGGATCCTCAATCCCCGGGATGCAAAATTTGAACTGGCAAAGACTCTGGTCCGGATGTACCATTCGGCCCAGGCTGCTGAAGAATCTGCCCGGGAATTTGAAAAAGTCTTCAGTAAAAAAGAACTGCCTACGGATCTGTCAGAATTCAAAGCTGGAGTTCAGGAAATAAATATTGTTGACCTTCTGGTTAAGACCGGTTTGATGCCCTCACGGGCAGAAGCCAAGCGGAAGATCAAAGAAGGGGCGATTGATATCAATGGTAATACCATAAAAGATATCAACCACACTGTCAGACTTCACGAGCCGGTGATTATCCGGGCAGGCAAACACAAATTTTTGAAGGTTATCAGTTAACAACTGGTCAATCTTTATTAACCTCATCCTGTTGAAGGACATCGGTTGTCAGGTCCAGGGCGTCAGCCAGGCGCCCGCAGATATTTTCTAAGGCTTTATATAACTCCTCTTCGGTAATCGTTTTCTGGTGTAAACGGTCAAGGATGTCCTCAAGTTGGGAAAAAGTATTGACGAGTTCATTGTAATCATAATGTAGTGTCTTGGTTAAGGAACGACATAATTCGTTATAAACTTGCTGGATACCATCGATCACATCATCCTTGCGGAATTTTATCTCACCGGTTTCAATACCTTCACTCAATTTCTTAAGATAACTTCCCAACCTGTATATGGGACCGTAAATTTTGTTGGAAAGCCGGAGCAGACTCTGGTAGCTGAAATAATAAAGGACCAAGGCACAAACCAACAAAATTAAAATTTTAAGCGGTGTTGCAAGTCCGGCAAGGATATTATCCGAACAGAAAAAGAGCAAACATAAGACTACCAGTATTGCCGAGATCCCAACCGTAAGTCCCACACAATGGAGGATGATGCGATACTGTAAACGATTAACAATTAGATTTTTTCTACGTTCCAGTTTCATATATTCAATTATATCCAACCCCTGTTAACTGTCAAGAAAAAGTTGCGGAGTCCTCTTCTTTAATGAAATGTTTTATTCCAACTTGAGGAAACCAATGGGCAAAATTCTTAAGCGCAGAATTCTTTTATTAACCCACCCGGTAGCCGCAGGCTTCAGCCTGCGCAAAATTTTATTGATAACCCACCCGGTAGCCGCAGGCTTCGATCTGCACAAACACCCAAAATACCCATGTTGGTGCTAATCAAAGTGCACAAAACAATCTGAACAAAGTGGAGAGGATTACTTCAATCGTACTCTCATGCTTGATTTATTTTACAATTTATGTTTAATATAACATGGACAAAAACAAAATTTTCATCACCCGCAAACTCCCTGGTAAGGCATTAGACTTACTCGCCAGATATTTCAAGGTGGAGGTCTTTAAGTACGACCGGCCGATAACCAAAATGGAATTAAAAAAAGCTCTGAAGGATAAAGTCGGACTCATCGCCCTCCTCACCGATAATATTGATGAAGAAATAATGGCATGTGCCCCTTATTTAAAGATCATCGCAAACTATGCTGCAGGTTATAACAACATTGACATTGCCGCAGCCACCAGAAGAGGGATAATGGTCACCAATACACCCGATGTCCTAACTGATACGACAGCTGATTTAACCTTTGGAATGATTCTGGCACTCGCCCGCAGAATTCCTGAAGCCGAAAGCTATTTAAGAGCAGGCAAATTCAAAGGTTGGGCACCGATGTTATTTTTAGGGAGCGATGTCCATCACAAAACATTAGGAATCATCGGCATGGGAAGAATCGGCAGGGCGGTAGCACAGCGCGCTCAGGGATTTGGAATGTTTATAATCTACTATGATAAAATCAGGCTGCCACTCAAACAAGAAAAAGAATACGGAATAGTTTATAGGCCATTAAACTACATTTTAAGGCATGCAGATTTTATAACTATCCACACCCCCCTCACCCCCGAAACACATCATCTGATTGGAGAAAAAGAATTAGCCTTGATGAAGAAAACCGCCTTTTTGATCAACACAGCCCGCGGTCCGATCGTTCACGAAAAGGCATTAGTTAAAGCCTTGAAAGAGAAAAAGATCGCCGGTTGTGCCCTGGATGTATTTGAATTTGAACCTCGGGTATCCAAAGAATTATTGAAGATGAGAAACGTCCTCCTTCTTCCCCATATCGGTTCCGCGACCTTAGAAACGAGAACGAACATGGCATTGATGTGTGCAAAAAATTTAATCACTGCTTTGATAAAACACAAAACCCCACCCAATCTTGTAAATCCCGAAGTTCTAAAGATTAATACATGAAAGTCCTCATTGCTCCAGCGAGCTTCAAAGGCTCAATCACTTCCATAGATATAGCACGGACCATTGCCCGTTGCATGAAGAAGGTGTATAGAGATATAATAATAAATACAACCCCGATCGCTGATGGTGGCATCGGCACTCTGGATATAATCACAAAACATTTTAAGGGAAGATATATCACCTGCGTGGTCACCGATCCTCTCGGCAAAAAAAATAAGACAAAATACAGTATTATCAAGAATAAAAAACTGGCGATCATTGAACTTGCCCAGGCTGCAGGTTTACATCTAATACCCGAAAATTCAAGAAATCCGTTAAACACCACGACCATTGGTGTCGGTGATTTGATTAGGGATAGTATAAAAAGGGGTTCTAAAAAAATTATTATTGGTGTAGGCGACAGCGGAACGATAGACTGCGGAATTGGAGCATTATCAGCCCTCGGGGTAAAATTCCTTGATAGAAATTCAAAACCAGTGGAATTAACTTGTTCAGGAGTTTTGAAATTAAAAAAAATCGATGACGCTGCAATAAATTCATTAAAGAAGTCTATTGAATTTATAATCCTCGCTGATGTTGCTAATCCCCTCACGGGCAAAAAAGGTGCGATTGTATATGCAAAACAAAAAGGCGCAAAAGAAAAAGACCTGCCATTGATTCAACGGGCATTAAAAAATTTCAAAAAAATAATTTTAAATCAATACAAAATAAATCTTGATGATATCAAGGGTGCGGGTGCTGCAGGTGGGATAGCAGGTGGAATGTATGCAATTTTGAATGCAAAAATAGTTTCAGGGTTTGATTATTTCGAAAAAATCTTTAATTTGGACAAAAAGATTAAAAATGCGGATTTGGTGATCACCGGGGAAGGCAAAATTGATAAAACAACCTTCTCTGGCAAGGCAACCGGCAGAATAATAAACTTATGTAAGAAATATCAAAGACCGGTAATCATAATCTGCGGCGATTATGACCACAATCTTAATTTTAAAAAATACGGAGTAATAAAAGTATTTTCCCTAACCGAAATGGCAGGAAACACTAAAACTGCCATTAAACACGCAGAAAAAATTTTAGAAGAAATAGGAACCAAGATTCTAAGAAATTAGTTAGCAATTTTAGGTCAGGAAATCGTTATAATAGGGTATATATCGCAAATTTAAGTTTCAAACCCGAAAAGAATACAGAGTGCTTTAGCTGAATCCACTCCATTTTTATAGAATGCCTTCTTTAGGTCCAGTAAATCTGCAAATATTCAAAGACTCCTTTAGTGATAATCAATCGCCAGTCCAAGAATTGAAGTGGAGTAGGTGCAGAGTAATGAAGTATTGACATTATCAAAAATTTAATTATCATACTCTCAAAAAGGAGGTATGATGCGATGTATCCTTGTTGCCCTGTTTTGTCTGAACCTTACCACGGGTAAAAATCTCACTGAGCCTCTCATCGGATATTTCACACCAGAACCTATTGAAAATGCAACAATCATCGGTATGGAAAATGGCTTCTCCTTTGATACCAGATTCGGTGAACCAGATATCCCCAATCATCTCAGGGCTAAAGACGAGCCGAACTATTCTTACTACCTCATTCAGTTTACCGGTCCAATATATACCGAATGGAAGGAAAAACTACAAGCAATTGGTATCAAGATTTATGCATACTGGCCCAATTATGCTTATCTCGTTAAAGCAGACAAGGAGCAGTTAAATGTGATAAAATCCCTGCCATATGTTCACTGGATTGGACTATTCCATCCTGCTTATAAGATTAACATAGACCTACTCAATGCGCGTGGTAAGGGCATAATCAGTATTCAGTTATATCCTGATGCTGACCTGAACAAAACCCTTGAAGACATTGCAAAAACTGGAGCAAAGATATTGGACTTTTCAGTCAGTGAAATAGGAAAACTTGTCCGGGCTGAGTATGATTTATCCCTTGTTTATAAGATAGCACAAATACCTGAGGTCCTTGCAATCGTTCCCTGGACACCAGATGAATTAATGAACGCAAATTCCCAGTGGGTATGCCAGACAGGCTGGAAATCATCGGTGCCTCCGGACACAGTAGGTCGCCGGGTATGGCACAAGGGCATCCGCGGTCAGAATATGATCCTTGGCTTTTCTGATTCAGGGATAACAACAACCCATATCGCTTATAGTCACACCGGAATTCCCATATCTGATTCCGGACATTTTGCATCCCATCGTAAGATTGTTGCTTATCTTCTCTTAAGCGGTGCTGCGTTCGGTGATGTAGGTTCGACATACCACGGGAGTCATGTTGGTGGCACGATTGCTGGTGATGATTCGATAAATGGTGGAACCAATGTAAATGACGGGATTGCCTACAAAGCCCGATTATTCTTTGTTGATATCGCCAATGCCTCAGGTAGTCTGGTCACACCCACTGACCTCACCCCTCTTTATAATATGTTCTACAACGACCCCATCTTCCCGATGCGCCAGCATTCAGCATCCTGGGGTAGAACCGGCACTGGTTACATTGACCGTGATGCATTCTCTGATGCCTATCACTGGCAGCATAAAGATTTCTTAGATATCTTTGCTGCTGGTAATAATGGTCCCACATATCGCACGATCACACATGCGGCCTATGCTAAGAATGTTGTCGCTGTCGGTGCCCTCCAGAACGGCACATCATCAAATCAAATTGCTTCATTTTCCTCAAGGGGTCCAACCCTTGATTTAAGGGTCAAACCAACGGTTTGCACACCCGGACAGAATATAGTGTCGGTAGATGGAGGAACAACTTCGAATTATAAAACCCTCAGTGGCACAAGCATGGCGACTCCGGCATGTAATGCCTCTGCAGGTTTAATAAGGCAGTATCTCAAGCAGGGCTGGTATCCATCAGGTAGTCCCAATCCAAATGATACCCTTGGCTATATCAGCGCGGCACTGATTCGGGCGATGTTAATCGTCTCCGCGGATCCTAATGTTGGAACTTATATCGTCCCTGATTCCAATATCGGCTTTGGCAGAGTTGATATAGACAGTGTCCTTTATTTTGCTGGTGACACCCGAAGACTTGCATTCTGGGATGATACATCAGGGTTGACCACAGGACAATATAAAGAATATTACATAAATGTCTATGATTCCACTCTCGCTTTAAGATGTGCCCTGGTCTGGACTGATACCGCAGCCGCAGTGGGAACTAATCCAAATATTGTTAATGACCTGAATCTTCAGATGACCAATCCTTATGGAACCTATTATCGTGGTAATCAGATGTCAAATGGAGAATCGGTAACCAATCCAGCCAATTACGATAACCGGAATGTCGAAGAAGTCTGCCGGATAAATACCCCCAGAAGAGGCATCTGGACGATAAGGGTGAGTGCCCAGAACATTCCCTATCCTAAACAACCATACGCTCTGGTGGTAACCGGTGGGATGAATATAGAGGTGGGTATTGAAGAAAAAGAGAAATCCGGTTTGGAATCAAAAACACCACTTGTAAGAATGGTGCCAAATCCTGCATCCGATAAGGTAGCAATACAATTTCACATATTCCAAAAAACAACGATTAACTTAAAATTATTTGATATATCGGGCAGGTTGATGGGTACAATATTTAATGGTCAAAAAGAACCAGGAAACCATGAAATAACATGGAAGATAGAAAATTCCATTCCATCCGGTGTCTATTTTGTAATGCTTGAAACCTCGGACAGCAAGCAGATCAAGAGGTTGATCATCGTTCATTAGAAAATTATATGGGCAGGTCAATCTCTGACCTGCCCATATAAGGACCGCGAGTAAGTAGTATTAACCACCAATTAATAAATTATCAGAAATCCATGATCTGGTATGAATCATTGGAGAACCACCCTATCCAACATAAGAACCTGGTTCCTGCAAAAATTTTATCTTGTTGGAGCAAAAAATGATTAAAGCACCAGGGCAGGATTACCGGAGATAAACCACCTTTTTCAGCAGCCTTTTCTCTGCAGTCTCCCAGGAGACAAAATAAACGCCCTCAGCCAGTCGTTTTGGTTTATAATGCAAAAATCCAACGCCGTCCAGGACGCCCGAATATATCTCATCAACCAACCTTCCTGCTGGATCGTAAAGGTCTACCTTCACACGCTCACGGCTTCCCACCCGGTAACGGATATTAATTGATTCCATAATTGGGTTTGGATAAACATCCAGTGAAAACATCCTGTAATTCACTCTCCCTTGTTCTGCCTCCTCCATTCCCACAAATCTATCCCACCAGGACTGGGCACTGTCGGAATTTACCTTGGCTTTGGTAGTATCATCACCTCCGACAATCGCATAGGCAATCCGGCAATATTGACCGACAGGAATATTGAATGGACCGGTGGACGCAATGATTGTATAATTCGTTGAAGTAGAACCGCTCGGTACCTTCTTTTTCCCGGTAAGAAAACTATCCTTAACGACTTCGGACATCATCGTAGCAGGTGTGACATATTGAGAATGGTTGATGGCAGATAGGTTTTTAGCAACTTTGGGTTCAAGGATTCTTATCCCCACTGTCGGCTTCTGGGAACTTGTGGAACGGAAGATATAAACGAATCTTCTCAAACTGTCCGAGCGCACAATGTTATTCGTGGTATTATAAACATCAAAGTCAAACATCATCCCGGAATAAAAATTATTCAGGGGGTTTGCCCCATAATTATAGTAATAGAAACAAACAATCACCCAGTCGTCATAGCCCGGATGGGAAAGTGCCAGACTCCATTGCTTGATTATCAATCCCTTAGGAGTAGGGTGACCGGAATCGCTATACCAGGCAACATATTCTTCTTCAGCCTTTAATGGTGGAATCAAAGGTCTCAGGGTATCAAGGATTTTGAAATCCTGATTAATCGTTGAAGAATTCGGTGGTCCATAAAATCTATCAACGATATAAGAAGGGTCGGTTCCGCAGACCATACTTGCATAGTAAAGACAACCATAAGATGCAAGTTTAGAATATTTGAATCCCGAACCTTCACCGTAAGGATAGGTCGTTCCAAAACTCCCGTTCGTTGTTACGGTGAATGCGCAGACGCCGGTGTCATGGTCTGCCCATATCCGCCGCGGCTCTGGTGGTCTCCCTACCATTTCTTGGAAGAATGGTGTCCAGTTCCCCTGGTTTGATGTTGCATTAATAAGAAATTCAACTTCAGTCCCCTGTGGTGCATTAGGGGAAACAGATAATATAAATGAGTCTCCGCCCGCACTATCATTAACGGAAATTAGACCATAGTAAGAGATTGAATCTATCAAGGTGATAAAAGGATTTGAGGTGCGCAATGTTCCTGAAACATTCGTTGCATTTACATTACCAAGATTTTTCAACATAACCCTTAATCTCACGGTTTCACCAGGATCGAGTTTGCCATTATTGTTTCCGTTCTCGTCAAATATTCTGTTTGATTGATAAAGAATACAGGGTTGAGATGAGCTTCCAGAGACCGAACAGGTCCCCTCATAGGGTTTACAATCAGGGGCAGTGACTGTGACATTCATAGTTCCATTCGTGGTTGGATTCACAAACAAATCAACCCAGCCCGCGGAATTCGTCCTGCCGGTTGCATATACTTCTGTTCCTTTCATTGCGCAGACAAGGGCATTTTTAAGGGGTTGTCCAGATATCGCCACTGTAACCCTAAAGTTTTGTGGACCCGCAGTTATCGAACTTAAATGGCTCACTGTCAATGTTCTTGGATTCTGGGTATAAATGCGAAGCTCGGGGTCGCCGAAAAGGGTCAGTTCATATACACACCAACGCGTTGGTGCCTGGCTCATTGCAAGGTTGCGCAGATAATCCTTGGCACCGGCAAGTGCAACACCGAATTCAGGTTTACCAAAAATAAAATTCTTGAATAATTCAAGGTCGAGTTGTTCAGATGGACCAAGTGCCGGTGGATAGCCAAGCCCATATCGGGAATTCAGAATTGAGGCGATGCATCCGCCATTTGGATAATTCACCAGACTCTCAGCAATACAATCTCCACCATCAAAACAACCGCAATAACAATTTATCCCGTTCATTATATTATATTTTATGCCATTCGTGAGCGTGGCGACATGTGATATATCAAGGACCGTCATGCTTGTTGTGCTTCCATGTGCAGATACATGGCATAACTGATACCCCACATTCAAAGAATCGCGCACTGCATTTGAACCAGGATCTTCAAGTCTTGACCTGCGCCAGGTTGTTGGATAATAACTATAAATTAAGTTATTTATAACCCTACCGTGATAGGGATTGAAAAGCATTGTTGAAGGCAACAATAGTTTTTGTAGATAGGTGGTATCAGGGTGTTTTTCAAACATCGTATCTTTGTGGATAAATGTATTGATATTTGTGACATTATCAACTGGTGCCCTACCCACGAAAAGGTCAAAGAATAGATCGACGGTATCCTGCATCTCACCAAACAGATTGTTATTATTTCCATCCCAGGACCACTGCAAATCGGCATAATACATATCAGTTGGAATATCGCCGGTTATTGTGCTCTCTTCAATTACAAGCCGCGTCTTTCGGTCGGGAACAATAAAATCATCACCACCGAGCAGGACATATTTCAATCCCTTATTCTGCCAGTAATCCTTGATACAGTTTCTGATCTTTTCCTGATTATCACGACCTGGATACTGGGCATAGATCGAATCGGTGCCGAGCACCCTGGTTCTTATTCCTTTCTTTATCTTCCAGCTCACCAGTGCATTCCAGTTGGATTTTAGTGAAGGACTTGTAATAATCAAATAATCAACCTCATTACCGCGCAAATCCTGAGCAGTTGGTTTCCAGAGATGCACCATTTCTGGATTTGCAACAATTTTACTCACCGCCT
Organism: candidate division WOR-3 bacterium; assembly: GCA_039802205.1. Classification (NCBI taxonomy): domain Bacteria; kingdom Pseudomonadati; phylum Caldifarciminota; species Caldifarciminota bacterium. Next base: position 14,585 of record JBDRWD010000037.1, on the reverse strand, counting down.
CACTGAACAACTCTATCTGGGATGGCAAAAGTCGAATGGGTTCATAGACCCCTTCGTCATAATAGATTTCTATTCGGATTCTTTTATGAAGCAGCAACTTTTTGCTTGCCCCGATGTACTGTAAAGGATAGACATTTATCCCCGCAATCCGAAAACCTGCCAGGCACCCATCCGGAATCTCTTCAATCACCTCTGCCGGATAGGGGATTGAAGAACTATAGAGTACCGGGTCCGGTGGGATAAATTCTCTTGGTCCTTTGAATGAAAAAGGACGGACGACCTGCCCGGGATATAATAGAAATGTGCCAGGTAATTCCTCGGTTTCCAGTGAGATTGTTTTAACACTGCGAACTTTGGCATCCGGCGGAATTAAGAAATAAAACGGGACCACTGGTAGTATTGGTGCGCCTCTTTCCATGGTTGTCGATGAGCCGGCTAAAGAAATCAGGTCATAGTTATCAATCTTGGTAGTCACCAATCCGGTTTCATCAAATTTTAATTCATGGGTGAGCACACCAGAAAATAAAAAAAATGGAATCATCAGCCCCCAAAAAGGTTTAAGTCTCATAAAGCCTCCTTAATATTCATTCCATAATGGAATATTTTACCAATAATTTGTGTGATGTCAATACCGTGAGTCCCTGGGTCCTTTCCACTTTCTGTCAAATCATTTATATGCGCTAAATTATTAGAGGTAGCCGCACCCTTCAGGGTGCGAAATACCCTGGAATTTAAAAACATTTATCCGCAGTCTATAGCCTGCGCCTACCATTTTCCGGATTATGACACCGCCTCTAAAACCCTGCCCTACATTCTTCGCCGGGATAAATAAACTTATAAAACTTATCTCCATCGCGGGTTTGAATGCGAATAAAATAAACCCCTGGACTTAGGAAAGCTGGAAACTCTAACTGATTCTTGCCCCTGCCGAGCCTACCATTATAAATAACAAATCTCTGACCCGCAACCGAATAAACCGATATCCGGAAGTTCTGGGTGGAGCCTTTATTAAAAATTACAATTTTTGTTCCCATCGTATTACAAAACTCAACCGCCGATACTTCTCCTCGAGGCGTAATTTCTCCGCAACCAACCGAACTTCTTACATAAACCCTGAACCGATATATCGCAGCATAATGGGGTGATTTATAAACCTGACATAGGATCTGGTAATGACCCGTATCCGAAAATGTATAACTTCCTGAAGGTAAATATAAAGTATCGCCGGTGCGGAAAATCCAACGCTTTATTGCACCCTGCCACTGGGGATAGTTCATCGTGTCCACAAAACAACTGAATGGAAAAGGTATGTTTACGTAAAGTGTATCAGACTGGACCTCTGCCTGGACAATTTTGTTCATTGAAACGGTACTAATTGGTGAATTGAGATAGACAACAAAGGTCTCAATTCCATTTTCATAAACCTTCACAACCCGATAGCCACAAGAATTTATATTCGTCTCACAGGTTGGAAGTGCCGTCATAAGCAAAGATGGTCCATAAAAATTCAGCAGGTCATAATGCAAATGGCCCGTGAAGACTGCAGTTATATTATAATCTCTCAGATATTTCAGCAAAGTATCGCGCCTTGGTCTATCAACATTGTTTTGGCTGTTTGCCTCAGTCGGTGAAGATATATAAAGTGGAAAATGAAAAAACAAGAAAATGTGTTTATAAGTATTGCTCGCCCCTTCAAGTATCGTTCTCAGAAAACTATCCTGTTCAAGTGAATAAGGATAACAGGAATGGCCTGAATAGGTATCAAGAAGGGTTGAATTCAAGGAGACAAAGAGGGATGAATCATAAATCGTAGCATAGTAATCCATACCCCAAAAATTACGATAAAAAGCAAGCATTGCTGGTGTCCAATAATTATCATTGGCATATCCAATATCGTGGTTGCCCGGTGTAAAATACTTTGGTACCGCTAAAAGGTCAAAAAGGCTATCGCATATCCGCCACTGGTTTAAGATAACATTCTGATTGGTCGGGTCTTCACCCATATCGCCCGTAATAATGATAAAAGAAGGCACTGGCGTCATCGCCATAATTTGACTAACCGCAATTGAACAATGCGGGACAGTATAAGCATTTCTGCCAATCTGCGGGTCAGAATAGTGGATAAAATAGTAAGGTGTAAAATCAATCAACAGCAAAAAACAAATCATCATAATGAGCGATCTTCCCTAATTCTTATTTTATCAGCACTAATTTTATTAAACCACATTCATCCGCAAATTTAAGAAAATAAATGCCTTGGGCAAAATCGGTCATATCAAATTCATCTTCAATTACTTTTTGGTATTTAACTAATTTCCCCATCGCATTATAGACCATTATCCGATCGGGCTTATTCATGGCAAAAAAGGTCAACCTGCCGTTTGCAATCAAATAGTGTCTTTTTGTTGGTAAATCACTGCAAACCTTCTCTTTAACCATGACGATGGGTCCAAAATGGATTGTTCCTGGAAAGCCATCTTCTCCAAAGCCATAGCCACCATACCCCCCTAACCCACCATCTACAGCAAGATTAATCTGACTTGTATCAAGAACTGCAAAAAAAATCTTAATCCTACCTCCACCACCGCCTCCGCCGCCCCCACCTGCTGCACTACCTCCATCTCCTCCTCTCGCCCGTATTGCGGTGTATCTAATTCTCAATGTATCACCCTGAATTTTAATACCACCACCCGCACCTCCACCGCCTGCCTCATAGCCACCGTCATACCCTCTCATCCCCTCGGATAGAATTTGTGCGGTGTCGATTAAAATCTTCTCTCCTTTAAGATATATCAAGGCACCACCATTACCCCCAAAACCATCCACCTGGCTGAGCCTGCCCGCTCCACCGCCCGAACCCATACTGATTATTGTATCATATGCATTACCGTAACTAATTCCACCTGCTCCAGGATCGAGATCGCCGCCGTCTCCTCCCATTCCTCCATAGCCGCCACCACCTCCACCACCCCCCACACCCGCGGTGCCGCATCCAGGACCATAACCATTCGGATGAGTATTCGTTCCCCCTGAATATCCCTTACCTGAACCATCAATCATTGATCCATGGAGATAAATAAATGGCGCCTGTAGAATTATCCTGCCCGTGGAATCAATACCATTCCATTCCCGGACTTTTAATTTGGCATTATTGGCAATGTGAACTTTCAAATTATACTGATGATAGCCGCAAATGACCAGACTATCATTTATTACCAGCAAACTATCCGCATCCTCGTAAATATAATTAAAAAATAAAAATAAAATCATAAATACCGGCATCTCTTTCTCCAGTCAATTATACAAAAAAAATCAGACAATGTCAACATATTTTTACGCTGAGTCCCCTCACTTTCTCTCCCTTTGATGGAAGTTTTGCCCCAGGATTAAGGTGGGGTGATAAAGCAGGCATCATTCCCTATAATAAACTCAAACCTAATGTCAATAATAATCTGTAGTATTCCATTTCTCAATTTCACAATTGTGGAATTGAGAAATGGAAGGAAATGGGATGAATTGATAGAGAATAATAATGAGGGATTTAAAAGCGGAGAGTAAGAGTGGTTTTGTGATTTAGTGAGGATTTTCTTTAGAGTGTTAAGTTTTGGTTATATAAAAATTTCCCAGGGCAAGGGCGTCAAGGCCAGAATTTAAAAAGGTCTTCATTGCATCATCTGGTGAGCAGACAATCGGCTCACCATGTAAATTAAATGATGTATTCAATATCCCTCCAATACAGGTAAAACTGACCATCACACCTTTCTCACTTTCGTGAGAAAGTGAGAAAGGCTATTCCGCAATTAATTTCAGAATTGCGGTATTGTATTTCAGGTTTCGGTCAGTTTTTAGTGAATAATAGGAGTTCCCATGATTGAAAGTGGATTTCAAAAAATGTGCCCGCTCGAGAATCTTTAAATTACGGGCTGTTGTCTTATAAGGCAGATTTACCAGTTCGGATATCTCACCAATCTCCCGCGCCTTACCATCAAGCATTATTTTCAATATCCGCAACCGCTTCTCATTGGCAACCGCCTTCAAGACCTTCGTAAAAATTGCAATCTTATCTGACATAAACCTCCTTTATTCCTATGACCAATCTTTCTCGCTTTCGTGAGAAAGCGAGAAAGTCTCGGGATAAAAGGGTTGGGGTGGATAATGTTCAAAATTTAAATTTTTTCTTCACCCATATTTTGATCACTCTAAAAATAAATATCCAGATCGCGATGTGGCGTTTGATTCTTCGGGGTTGTTTGATTAATCTGTATATCCATTCGGTCCCGGTCTTACGAAAAAAATAAGGAGCACGTTTCACCGTGCCCGCAATCGTATCCAGGGTACCCATGACCGGCGTTTACATGCAGCAAAGGTAAATATTCTGCAACTCCTCCTTTACTTCTGAGATAGGTTTTGTAGTTTTACCACCGTTAAACCCTCTATTTATTTCTTTATTTTAGCAACAAGGCCCCAGATTTTTATCGTCCCCTGAGTAAAGATAATCGGTGATAAAAAGCCGGTTGTAACAAATTGCATGCGTGCATCCAGTAAAATATCTCCACCCTTTGATTTAACTGCTGCCTCGTAAGCCGCCATTGCGTCCGGTTCTCGAATAAAAAGTAAACCACCCAAGATTGCAAATCCTGATGATTCACCATATCCTTCACCCAGAATTTCATAATCCACTGTCCGTTCGCCAGACGCTTTAAATTCTATTTGCGAATGATACGGTGCAGGAAGATTGGGTGTGGGACCAAAAACTCCTCTATTAAGAATCGCACATCCAGAAAAGATTAAATTCCAGGTACAACTGATTAGTATTAATAATGAAGAGTATTTCATCTTACCTCCTTTTTTGTTTAGACTCAGCACCTTATAAATCTTAATTATATATGACTAATTTGGTTTACATCGTTTGCGAAAATAATTATGGCGTGTCTGAATGGAGATACCAATCTATTGTTTTTCTCAAACCCTCTTCAAAGTCTGTCTTTGCCTTGAATCCAAATTCCTTCTCTGCCTTTGATGTATCAAGCATCCTTCTGGGCTGGCCATCAGGCTTTGTAGTATCCCATTTTATCTCGCCATTGAATTTCAAAAGCCGCGCAATCAGTTCAACTAAATCCTTAATTGAAATCTCAAACCCTGCACCGATATTCACCGGATCTGGTTTGTTATATCGTTCAGTAGCGAGAACTATCGCCTCCGCACAATCTTCAACATATAAAAATTCCCTGGTGGCTTTCCCGGTTCCCCAAACAGTAACCGGGGCATCAGAATAAGAAAATTGCGGATCATTCGAGCGAAGGCGTTTTAAAACGGCTTCTTTTCCACCAATTGCATCAACGAATTTCTTAATCAATGCAGGAATGACATGGCTTGAGGCAGGATCGAAATTGTCTCCTGGACCATATAGATTTACGGGCATCAAAAATATTGAATTAAAACCATATTGCTGGCGATAGGCGATTGACTGGACAAGGAGCATCTTTTTGGCCAGACCATAAGGAGCATTAGTCTCCTCGGGATAACCATTCCACAAATCTTCCTCTTTAAATGGTACCGGCGTAAACTTTGGATAACAGCAGATTGTTCCCAATGCTACAAATTTTTCAACATTATTTCGGTATGCCTGGTCAAGCAAAAACACACCCATTGTCAGATTATCATAAAAAAACTCTGCCGGATGCTCGCGATTCGCACCGATTCCCCCAACTCGTGCTGCGAGATGGATTACAATATCGGGTTTTAGATCTTTATACATTCTTTTTACATTTTCAAGTTCGCGAAGGTCATACTCAGGCAAATCTGCAACAAAGATATTATTATAACCCATCTCTTTAAATTTATTTACCAGATGCCTACCTAAAAATCCCTTCCCACCAGTAATACAAATCCGTTTATTTTTCATACATACCTCCGTTTCGGTGTCCGTGATAATATTGTCTCAAACATTGGTATAGGCAATTATATAAAACAAATAATAGTTGTCAACGATGGATTGTAGTAATCTATTCTTACGATTCGATAATTGAAAGTTGAGAAATAATAAGATTAAATTCCAATTTACTGCCTTTGCGGGCTATTGGTCACAGACAATTGCCAGCACCTTCTGATTGATAGTAAGACTCTTATCGTTGTTTATCCAATATTCAGCAATGCCATTTTGAATTGTGCTTTTCACAAAATTCACATTCTCAAGAATTTTAAGATGGCGACAAGCAGTTGCCTCGGGGATATCCATGATGCGTGCAATTTCACGCAATTCCATACGACCATTTTTGTGCAAGATATTCATTATCTTTACACGCTTTTCATTGGCAACTGCCTTTAATATTTTTACTTTTAAATCCATAATCTACTCCTATTTGTTTGTGGCCATCACAACTTTTTCACTTTTTTAAAAAACCGAAATGCTGTTTAGGGGGATGTAAAAAGAGTGAGAAATTCGGCAATGAGGGTTTGTCTGGAAAATTTGTTCTTCGCAAGGTAGATTGATTCTAATGCAAGGTTATGTTTATCAGCGATGGGCAAACCTTTCACTTTTTTTATAATGCTTATCAATCCCTCAACATCACCATGCTCAACCTGGTAACCGATATTATCTTGGGTGATTATATCACCGATATGACTTTTCATTGGTCCAAGCAGAACAAATGGTCTCCCTGTCGCCAAAATCCCATAAATCTTGCAGGGATGAACGATACCGACATAATCGTTACCCATTGAAACAATATGCAAATCAGCAGCAGATAGAGAATATTTTATTTGCTCGCGTTTCTGATAAGGAAGGTAAATGATATTTTTAAGGTGATATTTTTCTTTAAAATTAATAATTTCAGGCAACCTCACCCCGCCACCAATGAACAAAAAAACAATATCCTGTTCATTTTTTAACTTCTTTGCCGCCTCAAGGAGCGTATCTATTGGATGGCAGATACTGAAATTACCCGAATACATAATGACAAATTTATTATCAAGGTTATGTTCCTTGCGAAATGGGTTTTTATCGTGCGGAACGGATTCAATTTCGTCGTGTGCCCAAATCGGTATCACCTTGACCTTATGATCGCTAAATCCTTTATTTTTAATTAAATCCGCCATATACCGATCAAGGGCAACAATTTTAAATGACTTCTTATAAGTCAGCCTAGACCAAACATCGAGCAATTCATAAAACAAAGAACCCTGCCTGACCCAACCGAGTCTTACTGCTTCATCAGGGTTAACATCCATTGCCCAGTGAATAAATATTCCACCCTTTAATTTACAGAAAATCATACCAAAGAATGAAATCCAAGGGGGAGTCGTTAGTCCAATAACATAATCAAATTTCGGTAAGGTTAACATTTTTAACAAAAATGAAATATTAAAAGACAGATAATCCAATCCACGATGAAACTTTGTCTTCTTGCCAAAAGCGGTAGAGTCGACCCGGATGATTTCCACGCCCTTATAATACTCCCGGCGGGGATGAACAACATTACGGTCATCATAGCAACGCCGATCGGATATCGCTGTCACATTATACCCTTTGCTGGCAAGTTCAACACCAAGGTCAGTCAAATACTGGCTTGTAGCTGCCTGGTCAGGGTAAAACGTTTGGTTGAGAAGTAGTATCCGTTTACGCATATTTTTTCACTTTTTTAAAAAACCGAAATGCCGTTTTTGGGAGTGTTATTGGTTCTTTTTGATTATGAACTTACCCAGGACCAGAATATCCATTTTCGTGCGCAGGAAGCAATCAAGTGCCTCCTCGGGTTTGCATACTATCGGTTCGTTCTCATTAAAAGAGGTATTCAATAAAACCGGGACACTGGTAAGTTTTTCAAATTCTTTTATCAATTTCCAGTATAGCGGATTTTCATCTTTGCTCACTGTTTGCAATCTACCGGTCCCGTCTATATGTGTAACTGCCGGGATAACGGCTCGTTTCTCTTGCTTTATTGGGTATACCTTTATCATAAACGGATCTGGATAATCTTTTTCAAAATATTCCCCAACCTTTTCCAATAAGATTGATGGCGCAAACGGACGGAATGGTTCGCGCCTTTTGATGCGGGCGTTGAGTATATCCTTCATCTCCGGTCTTCTCGGGTCCACCAGAATGCTTCTATTACCTAATGCCCTGGGACCCCACTCCATTCTTCCCTGAAACCAGCCTACCACATTGCCTTCTGCAATATACTTTGCTGTTTTCTGACACAGTTCATCTATATTTGACACTTTTACAATTAAACAATTGTTTAATTGTTTAATTGTCTTATTGATCAATTGTTCAATTTCAAAATCCTCAAAATGTGGACCCCAGTAGGCATTTTTTAATACAAAGTTACGTTCATTTTCTAAGATATGGTTATAAACATAATATGCAGCTCCGAGCGCACCACCTGCATCACCTGCTGCAGGTTGTATAAAAACCTCTTTAAATGGGGTTCTATCAAAAATTTTGCCATTAGCAACGCTATTCATTGCACAGCCACCAGCAAGACATAAGACCGGAATCTTTGTCTTTTCATAAACATAATTCAGGAGATTAAAAAATGCCTCTTCATACATTGCTTGCATACTTGAGGCAACATTTTCATGATGGGAAGTAATCTTTTCACCATACTTGCGCGCCTTACCAAATTCCTGCTCCATCTTTTTAGAAAAAACCGGACCCAATACAGGCTCTCCTCCATCCCAGGTCATTGTAGCCCCTTCGGTATGATGGACGAAGTAATCAAGATTCAGTTCAAATTTACCATTGTTATTCAATTTCACAATCTTTCTCATTTTATCAATTTCTACTGGTTTGCCATAAGCGGCAAGGCCCATAACTTTATATTCGTCCCCATATTTGGGAAAACCAAGATATTGAGTAAAGGCAAGATAATATAGACCAAGCGAATGAGGGAAGAATACCTTGTCCATAACCTTAATCTTTTTATCCTCGCCTATACCCCACATCGCACCGACAAAATCACCAAAACCATCTACTGAAACAATAGCGGACTTCTTGAATGGGGAGACTAAAAAAGTACTTGCCAGATGGGCAATATGATGCTCAACATTATAAAATTCCGCCCTGATATTTTTCTCATCAACACCGAGTTCCCTTGCTAATACTTGTTTAATACCCTGAACCCGAGCGGCATTTTTTAGCCGATCAATAACAAGTTTAGGTGATAAACTGCCACTGAGCGCAAACAATGCCTTTTTGATAAAATGGACTTTCGGGTTTCGATTGATTGCGATATAATCAATATCCTCTATTTTAACTTTTGCCTCTGAAAGACAATATTTTATTGCCTCGGCAGGAAATCCTGCCCAGTGTTTAATTCTGCGAAAGCGTTCTTCCTCCACGGCAGCGATTAACTTGCCGTCTTTTATAATGCAGGCTGAGGAATCGCCGTGATAGGCATTCAGACCGAGGATAATATTATGTTTCATCAATTTAATTTTCTTATCACCAAAAAAATAAATTTAAACATTGTAGTGATGCATTTGATAATTCGGCAATTGTCGAATTGATAATTTTTCCATCCTATTCTCCATTTTCTCTTAACGATTTTCTATCTTCTCCTGACCCCTTTCCTGCTTCATACTCATAAGAAATTCATTGATAATTTCTTGAATAGGGCGATTTTCCACCCTCGCCCGTTTTTCAATCTCATAAATCTTGGCATCAACAAGAAACCGATACCAGAAGCCCTGTAGGAAATGGAAAATAAGCCCTTCCTTGCCATCAAGGAAGCCGAGGCGGAAGAAATAGCGGTGGAAGAAATATAGAAAGGGACGGATAAAAAGTGGCAATCTCTGATATATATTTTTCAAAAATAATGTTCTTTCGTCCGGAGAGCCAGCGAAAGATGGATTGATTTTCTTATTAAGGGGCATCAAAAATTCCATTGCATGAAGTTCGGCATATTTGATATGTTTTTTCAACCAGAACGATGAATCCCGTTCTTTTACATTATCTTCAATTATATCACTTTTGAGTATAATTGTTTTACCTTTGACATAAAAGTGATGATCCACATAATCAGATTCATCAAAAAAAACTTTATCTTTCTTGAATATTTTTAATAGATATTTCGGATAGTAACCCCCATATTTAATCCATCTGCCTAAGAATATTTGTCTCCTTGACACATAAACGCCATCAACATCTGTTAAGTTATTAGAAAATAATGATTCCAATTCTCTTTTCAATTCAATAGAAACGCGCTGGTCTGCATCAAGACCAAAGATCCAGTCAGATATTACCGGCAAAGTTTTAAGTGCCCATTGCCACTGTTTTGTATGCGTTTCAAACTCATGCTGATAAATTTTGTCGGTATATTTTTTAGCAATCTCCAGTGTTTTATCGGTAGAATAAGAATCCACAATAAAAATCTCCTCCACCCACCCATAAACACTTTTAAGGCATTCTTCTATATTTTTTTCTTCGTTGTAGGTAAGGATAATAACAGAAATGGGGAGCTTAGACATAAAATGAATCAGATGCAAAAAGATTGGAGCAGGTTCAAAAGGAATACATGCCGGAAGGATACATTTTTATTTCTAACTTATATTTTGTGCAACGATAAAATTTCGTTATATACTTCGATCATTCTCATCGCTATTTTTTCAATATCATAATGCTTTTCAACAAGTTTTCTTCCATTAATAGCTACATCTCTCCTTAACTTGGGATCTTCGAGAAGAATTTTTATCCCTTTATAGATACTTTCAGTGTTTGCATCAACAACAATGCCGGCGCTGTTTTTTTCAACTTCTCTATAAATCCCAACTTTATTTGATATTACTACAGGAATGCCACAAGCCATGGCTTCAATAACGGACATACCGAAGTTCTCAGAATAAGACGGCAAAACAAAGATGTCCGCAGCGGAAAGAATTTCAAGTTTATCGCTTCCCGTGAGCATTCCCGTAAATGTTACTTGAGGTGTGTTACGCATGAAGATGGATTCAGGACACAAAATAGTTTCATCGGTGACATTTATTCTATAAGTTTGATTGAATTTATCTGTTAAATCAAGATATTGAATATTGTATTTCAGGAGTAAGTTCTGGACTTTTTTAATATACCCAGCCTCATCATTCCCGGCGATAATTAAATGCAAATCGTTATATTCTTTAAGCAATTTCGCATAAGCTGGAATTAAAATATCTAAACCCTTTATCCAGTGAATGCGGCCGAGGAAGAGGATAATCCGCCTGGTTATTAAGTTATTGAGTAATTGAGTAATTAAATCGTGTTCCATTTGTTCTATTTGTTGCATAGATTTGTTTTGTTTGAATTTAAGATTGCTGCTTGCCGTTAAATCAATGCCATTAGGAATGACGAAATATTTGTTTTTTAAGCCAAGGGCGCTGTTGCTTTGTTCTGCTTCATCTTCGGTGGTATAGTGAATGGCAGATGCATTTTGTAAATCTCTTCTTAACACAAGATAATAGTAGGGTAATTTTTTCCAGGATTTTTTTTGGAGAACATAATTGTAAAGATGACCCCTGGGAGAAATAATATAAGGTTTTTTATATTTTCTGCAAAAATACGATGCTAAGGCAACAGGAAAATTCCAGGTGGAGACAATATAAATAATATCAAACATTTTTATATTATTATTTAATGCTCTTGCCATTGGCAATGAAAATTGCCAGCCGGTGGTGCCCAAAAATTCAAGGAATTTTACGAAGGTAAAATAATACACTTTTACACCATCAATGACTGAATAAATTTCGGATTTCGGATTTCGGTTCTCGGCTTTGGTATCCAACCCAACATTGGTAGTATAAACGGTTACATCAACTCCCTTTTTTACAAGTGCCTTATTTAAGTTATGAACCGCAAATATTGGCCCGCCAAATTGAAAGGCAGGATAATAACTGGGGGTGACACAGAGGAGTTTCATACGAAGAATTTTTATCGTGAATTATGCATAATAGACCAGAAATGGTTATTTATGACTTTTGAATAAAATTTTCCGTAAAGTGATTTTTGTAAACAGCCAAGCAGAGAGAGAGAAATAGAATAATATAAACATAGGAACCCATGCCTAAGCCCAATAAATAGGCTGCAAACAGGCCAATTAAACAAGAATTAAACAAAATGTTTCTGCTGAATATTTCAGTGTATTTTAGCTTATAAATTTTGAAAAAAAATTTAAGAAACAAAAATATGCCAATCAGACCGAAATCAACTAAGAATGCAATCCATTGAGAATCAATGGGGTCGATCCCATGTCTACCTCCACCAGTTATATAATACGGAAACATTCCTAAACCCAATCCTGTAACTATAAAATATGGTTTTTCCTCAAATATATATTTTATTGCTCTGTATTCAAAAGTTTTTTCCATCTGTATACTCAGCCGGGTAACAGTGCGCGCTAAGATTACATCGTAAAGACTAACTGGAACTATTTCACCGGATGGGGTGATGCTATATTTCCCAGGATTAAGAAATTTTAAAGAAAATACCAGAACGGCAAACGGCAATATAAATTTTAACTTAGCCCTGAACCATATAAATGCAGTTAAGAAAAGGCCCAGGGCTAAAGAAATCAGTACCGCCGATGAGAAAGCATTTATCATTACAAAGAGACATACAAGAAGCATAATTAAGTGGTAGGTGTAGTTTCTGTTATAATTCCTGTTATAAAAATTGTAAAGTGATATAAAGAAATACGGAAATAACAGACCAGCAAGAGTTTTGGGTTCACCGCTAACACCATATAATCTTACTATTAAAATGTCCCCCACACCAAATGCAGCAGTAGGGCTATCAGATGCATTTGGCCTAAGAATGGGCATAAAATCTAATCCAAGCTTCAGCAAGATGAATTGCAGAAGAGCAAATAACATAACAACCTCAACAATTAGATAGTAATCTCTAAAAAACTTATGAATAGTTTCATTATTTTTTAATGTTTTTAATACAAATGGGATGAGTGATACTATTGATAGATAACTAAATAATTGAACAAATGGACGCATATAACTTCTTTGCAGTAATGGAAGATTAGATGGCTCATTGGGAGGTCTTAAAATCAATGCTACAAACAAAGAAAAAAGAAGAAGATAAATAAAAATATTGAAAAATCGTGTGCGAATGGGACAATTATATTTTAAAAAGACTATTAAAAAAATAAAAACCGCCACAATCTTGTATGGAAACCATAAAGTACCCCAATAAATATTGAAACCACCCAAGCCAATGCCAAGTGTAAATAGGGGCAAAAGTGCATAATATTTTCTTTGAAATGTAAAATATAGTGAGAATAATATAAATGTAGCTACGACTAAATAAGAAAGCCGATAATATATCATAAAGTTATTTCTTGAATCTCAAAAAGTTTTTACATATTCCAAAAAATGAGACGCCCAGTTTTTTGCGGAATATGGTTCGGCTAATGATATGGACCTTTTCCCCATTTCCGGAATTTTATCGTAATTGTTGTGGAACCAGCACAATGCTTTGGTTAAAGCATCAATATTATTAGATGGAATGATAATACCATTATAATAATTTTTAACAACCTCATCTGAACTTCCACAAACATTAGTGCAAAGTATTGGTAATCCTGCAGCACAGGCTTCAACAACAGCAAGAGGCCAAGCATCTCTCAAACTCGGCATTACAAATACGCCGCTTTGTAGGAATATTTTGAATAAATCTTCCGGCTGAATAAAACCTAGATCCTTTATTCCGCTAATTTTGTCTATTTCATATTTCAAGGGACCAGTGCCGCAGCAATATAGTGGCCAAGGATCATTAATATAATTTCTATATTTAGAGTATGCAGATATAAGTATATGTATTCCTTTTATTTTTATGTAGCGTCCGACAAATAAAAAACTTTTAGGCCATTTAATATTATATCGCATATTCCAAATATTACTTATTCTTACAAAATCAATACCAAGCAAACCTTTAATAATATTTTTTTCTTTAAAGCCCAAGAATTTTGCATATTCCCAACTACGCCCACCTGGAACCCATGCATATTTGAACTTTTTTAAGTAGCTTCTTAAAACAAATTTTCCTATCCATTGGCGAATGTTATTATGAAACTGATTGTCCATCGCCAGTATTTTAATAGCGTTATCAAAATCTTTATCATAAGCGATTCTTTTATAGGTATTGATATTCCAGCCCGATATAATAATTATATCTGGACGATAGGCAGCTATTATTCTTTTTATTTTATAATAATTACCAAGGTCCTGTTTTGAAATCAACCTTGATGGTATTCCATCCATAATTTTAGTTGAAAAATTGGTATAAGATGTTTCATCAGGTAACAAACAGATTACAAGTAATTCAATATCAGGATAATTTAATAATTCCTTCCAGCAAGCAGACATATAACCTGAGATTTCTGGCCAGCAAAATAGAATTTTTTTTCCCATTCTCAACCTGCCATTATTTCATCTATTATCTTAGAAAACTGTCGGGCTGCTTTTTCATAAGTAAAATTAGCCGCCCATTTTTTTCGTTTCTCTATTATTTCTTCAGTATCTGCATTGTTGAGTAAATTTACCATTCCAGTCATTATTGATTTAATATCATAAGGATTACAAGGAATGCCCAGTCCACCTGC